>QNCE01000010.1 GCA_003644405.1 Candidatus Omnitrophota bacterium
TTGGAATAAAAATAAAGTCTATGAGGAGATTGTAAAATTAGCAGAGCAAGGAAGAATAGAGAATCTTATGTATCGAAAGGAAGGAAAAATATATAAAACAAAGCGTCGTCAGATAGATATTTTCAATTTCAAGAGCACTCCTAAATATACTATAGAGCCTAATAAAGTAAGAATTCATGTAATGGTGGAATCTTTAGGTTGTGATTGGGGAAAGTGTAATTTCTGTGTCCATGCCCATTTTACCCTCGGTATTCTTTAAGAGACCCTAAAGAGATCGTTAGGGAAATTGAAGAGATGTTGAAAGTAGGAATAGGGGTATTTAGATTTGCTGGTTCGGACACACCTCCCGGATTTGGGGCAAAGATTGCCCAAGAGATTATAAGAAGAAATTTACACATAATTTTTGGAATGGGTTCTAGCCCCATAGCTAAAGCTAAGAATATCTTTAGTAGTTTGTTACCTCCTATCAAACATTGATAGAAGGAGGTCTAAAAGCTATATTTATGGGAGGAGAATCGGGTAATGATTTTATAAATCAAGAAGTGATGAATAAAGGAGTAGTTTTTGAAGATATAGTTTATACTATAAAAGCTTTGAGAAAAGCAGAAAAAAAGACTAACAACAAGGTCTATTTGAGTTTAGCTTTAATTTATCCCCCTCCTCTTATGGGGAAGGTTGGATTAGATAAGGTGAAAGAGGATAATCTAAGACTTATTGAGGAGGTTGTACCCGATAGTATAATGGTCACTCCCCCGGGACCATTTTTACATACTAGGTGGTATCAAGAGAGAGAAAAGTTCGGATTTAATCTAGAAGAAGGGATAATAAAAGAAGCTATGGAGTATGAGTATGTTCTCTATAAACCACCACATCTATGGCCTAAGTTGGGAATTTCTTTGGAAGGTAAGAGTTTTTATGAAATTCTTACCGAATGTAATAAGTTTCGCCATACAATTGAAAGTGTTTATAATATTCCCACAGATCTTTCTGACGAACATTTTCTAATGTTTTATAGTGCAGGAATAACCAAAAAACAAGAGACAATGAAGTACAAGAAGGAGACTATGTTAGGTATTATTTCCTGTGAATATTTCCAAACAAGACAAATCTCTTTAAGAACTAATCAATATAGTCAAGAATTAGCTAAGAGTAACTTTAGATAATTTCTTATTAGTTTTAAAAGTTGTAGAGAAATATAAATTGAAAAAGATGCATTATTTAGTTATCATAGTTATGTGAAGTTTTTGGAAAATAGATTTATCCCCTTCATATTAAAGTATTCTCTTCATATAGTTGTTGTTACAGTTATTCTCACGATAGGAGCCCTTTTTTTTATTCCCAAAATAAAATTGGATAGTAGCGTAGATGCACTTTTTAACAAGAAAAGCAAAAGTTATATAGAATTTGAGAAGTGGAAGAAGCAGTTTGGAAGCGATGATATTATTATTGTAGCATTTAAAGACGATGTTATTTTTTCTTATAAGACTTTAAATCTTATAGATCGCCTTACTCAAAAATTCGAAGTTTTAAAATATGTAGATAAAGTAAGAAGTCTTACGAATGTTAACGATATTGTAGGATTTGAAGGCGATTTTATTGTAAGGCCTTTAATAGAAGAAATTCCTTCTGAAGCTGAGAAGTTGAAAAAAATAAGGGAACAAGCATTGAGTAATCCTCTCTATGTAAAAGAATTAATCTCTCCTGATGGTAAGACTACAGCAATATTAGTTCAGTTAGAACAATCGGATAACCCTAATTATAAAAAAGAGACCATAGAACAGATTCAGAAAATTATTAAAAAGGAGTTTCCTGCTGATAAGCCTTATTATTTAACTGGTCCTGTCGCAATAGAGTATTTTTACGCATCTTATATGAAGAAAGATCTTAAAACATTTCTTCCTATTATTCTTGGGATGATTTTAGTTTTATTATTTTTCAGTTTTAGAAATATTTGGGCAATGTTACTTCCTTTTCTTACTATATTAATTACCCTTACATGGACGATGGCTCTTGTCTATTTCTTAAAATTTTCTATCAATAACATTACTACTATAATTCCCCCTATTATTCTCGCTATTGCTGTAGCAGATAGCATTCACTTTTTGGGAGAGAGTATTCAAAAGAGGAGAGAAGAGAAGGATATTTCAAATAAAGAAGGTCTTTTGGTAGAAACCATTAAACATCTTTTTCTTCCATGCTTTCTCACTAGTGCCACTACTATGATAGGATTTTTTTCTCTGGCAGTGAGTAAGATTCCTCCTATCAAGGAGTTGGGAGTGGTAGTGGGTATAGGTGTGGGTTTTGCGCTACTAGTGACTTTTCTCTTTATGCCTGCAGCAATAAAACAGTTTAATCTGCTTAATGTGATGAAAAGGAGAGTTTTGGTTAATAAAAAGAGAGAGAGAAATAATTCAGAAGATGCATTTTCTAAGAAGAGAGGTGATGTTTTTTTTAGAGCAATAGGAAGATTCAATGAGAGATTTTCTGTATTAATATTAGGTAGTACTTTAATTATTTCTATTTTAGGATTGTGGGGACTAAAGAAAATAAAAGTGGAAACATCGGTTTTAGAGTATTTTAGAAAGAGAAGTTCAATCTATAGAGCTACTACTTTTGTAGAAGAAAATCTTAGTGGGATTCATTTTCTCAATGTTTCTTTAGAGGCTAAGAAAATAGATTATTTTAAGTATCCACATTCTCTTAGAGAGATAGAAAAATTACAGGAGTTCTTAAAAAACATTCCCGAGGTTGATAAAACTACTTCTTGTGTTGACTATATTAAGGAGATTAACAAATCTTTTCATAATGAAAATAACAATTTCTATAAGATTCCTTCTTCTAAAAAAGCAATAGCACAGTATCTACTTCTTTATGGAGCTTCTGATTTGGATGATTTTATAGACTCTAATTGGAGATGGACTACTATACGAGTTAGATTAAAAGAACATAACACTTCATCTTTAAAACGGATTATAGACACAGTAGATAGTTATATCAAGACCCATTTTCCTCATCTAAAGACAGAGGTCGTAGGTGAGACTGTATTGGAAGTAGAAACTAACGAAGCAGTTACTAAAGGACAAGTTCAAAGTTTAGTTTTAGCGATGCTGGTGATTTTTGGAATGATGTTTGTAGTATTTAAAAGATTAGGCATAGGATTAATAAGTATTGTCCCTAATATATTACCTATTCTTATTAACTTTGGGATAATGGGTTGGATAGGTATTCGGTTAAATAGTGCTACTTCTATGATTTCTGCTATAGGAATTGGGATTATCGTGGATGACACTATTCATTTCTTATATAGCTTTAGAGAAAGTATTGTTTCTGGATATAGATATAAGGATGCCATGTATAAGACTTTAGCTATAAAGGGAAGACCAATAGTGCTTACCTCTTTGATATTATTTTTTGGTTTTGGTGTAGTCTCTTTTTCTAGATTTGTACCAACTTTCTATTTTGGTATATTAAGTTCTCTTCTTATGGTTAATGCTTTATGGGCAGATTTGATAGTTCTTCCTTCGTTACTATTGCAATTTACTCCAAAATTTAAGTGAGATATGGATGATGGATAATAAGTCATCTTATGCGAGTTGGGGAAAGATAAGTATGGCAGTTCTAAAAATTACTCTAATTTGGTTAGTATGTTTATGGGGGGTGTTACTCTATGGAGAAGATTTAACTGGCAGAGAAATCATGGAGGAAGCTTTTAATCGTTATGATGGAGACGATGCTTATTTTAAGATGGAAATGAAATTAGTAGATAAGAAGGGTAATGAAAGAAAAAGATTGTTAGAAATTTATACTAAAGATTATGGAAATCTTATTAAAACATTTATTAAGTTTATTTTTCCTCCTGATATAGAAGGTGTAAGTTTTCTTTCCTGGGAAAATCAAGATAAAGAGGATACTCAGTACCTATATCTGCCAGCTTTGGGAAGAGTAAGAAGGATTGTAAGTACTCAAAAAAATCTCCGTTTTGTAAATACAGATTTTACCTACGAAGATATGCAAAGAAGACGTCCTGAACAAGACACACATACCCTTTTAAGAGAGAGTAGTTATAAAGACTACAATTGTTTTGTTGTGGAGAGTATTCCTAAGAAGGGAAGCTCTCAGTACTCTAAAAGAATTTCTTGGGTAGGTAAGGATAATTTTGTAATTCTAAAAATTGAATTCTATAATAAGAAAGGAAAAAAGATTAAGGAATACCGCATAAAGGAACTAAAGAAAATTGCGGGAATTTGGACACCTACTGAAGTAATTATGGAAGATTTAATTGATGGTCATAGGACTTTAATGAAAACTCTGAAAGTAAAATATAATCAAGGAGTAGATGATGCGATATTTAGCATCAGACATCTTCAAGAAGATTAGCATCTATATTTTAACTGTTTCTCTTGTCATATCTGGAAAAATTATCGAGGGCGAAGATAGGAAAGAATCAATTGAGTGGGAAAAAAGAGGAGAAGTTTTTATGAGAGTTTATCAAGATACCATAGAGGATAGTCGGTATGAAACTAATCAGGAGATAGATTCTCGATTTAAATGGAAGAATAAATTTAAGTTTAGATCTTTCCCTATTATCTTAGGGATTAATTTAGAGGCACGCTATCAGGCATTGGTAGGTGAAGATACAGAAAAAGATTTAGATTTACTTTTGAAAGAAGCTTATTTAAAGTTTACAAAACCTTCGTATAGTTTAAAGATAGGTCGGCAAACTGTGACTTGGGGAAAGCTTGACGATATAATTGTTTTAGATAGGGTAAATCCTCAGGAGTATAAGTGGTTTATTCTCTGGGATAAACAGGAAAGAAAAATTCCTGTTTTTATGGCAAAATATGACTACTATGGTAATAATTATCAGATAGAGACTGTAATTGTCCCTTTTTTTAAACCATCTTATGTGAGGTTCTTTGGTTCCGATTGGGCAGTATTCGGGCATCTTAAGGAGGTAATAGAAGACGGTAGCTATTCTCAATCTATTAAAAATATTATTAAGAGTATAAAAGTTCATGAAAAAGATAGATTTAGTGAACAGGTATTGGAAAATATGCAGGGAGGGATAAGAGTAAAAGGAACCTTTAAAGGTATAGACTGGAGCATCTACTATATGTATTTTTATAACGATACCCCCACTCTTAGAGAGAGAACTTCCAAAGGAAATACAGTTAAAAAATTTCTTTACATTCCCACAAATAGTAACCTCTCTCAACTTGTTGCACAAAACCCCAGTGGAGACGATCTTATTTTAGATAGAGAGTATAGCCGACTTCATATAATAGGAGTTGATTTTGAAACTGTAGCAGGTAACTATGGGCTAAGAGGAGAGTTGGGCTTTTTTTATAATAAGCCCTTCTTAAGAGAGAATTTTTCTTATATAGAGAAGAATACTCTTTGTGCAGGTATAGGAATAGACCATACTACTTCAGGAAATTTATACTGGAATCTCCAATTTATTGAAGATATTGTATTTAGTTATGAAAATCTATTTTCACAAGAAGAATATTCTCATCAAATAACTTCTACATTTTCCAAAGATTTTTTAAGAGGCAAATTGACTTTTGGTGTAGACTCTAGTTATAGAATTTCTTACCATGATTGGATGGTTAATCCTAACTTTACTTATAATTTCAATGGAAGACTGAGTATTTTAGTAGGAGGGTTTATATTTGAGGGAGCATCCACTACTTTATTTGGACGATATGCTAAAAAAGATGTAATCTATTTTCAAACCACATATAAGTTTTAAATAGATATCTCTAATTATCTTATGATTTCAGAAAAGTTATAGGTAGAATAACACTTTTTTATATACTCTAATTGAAAAGGGGAGGCTTCCTTAAAGATATCTGTTTTTTCTACAAAGAAATATCTTAAGTCTTCTGGAGTAAGTATTATTTTTCCTGAAAATTTTGTAGGGTCGGTATTATGGGAAAAGAACATTTTATATAATCCTTCTTTATGCTGTTTTTTACACTCTTCTTCCACAGTATTTAAATCTAAAAATTTGCCAATAGCAGGAGCACCATTAACTTGATGATATGTTTTTAATTCTCCTAAGTCTTGAAATAAAAGAAAATCATAGGTAAGTTTGTGTTTGGGATTAACGGTTATGCAGATATAATCGAGTTTAAGAATATGGCGGGCATAGTCAAAAATCAATTTAAAGAGGAAAAAGATAAAAAACATTTTTTTAGAATATAACATTAAAGAAACGCCATTCTTAAAAAGCTCCGTATTGCTCGCTAGCATGGATATCTCACATAGTTTTTTATTACCTTTTCGTAGGGTTTCTAATTCTTTATGATATATAGCATCCATAGGTAAACCTAAAGGAGAATCTAAGAATAAAGTAGCAGTTGCAATTACTTCTTTTTCTACAATAGCTATGAAGGTAGTAGTTTCTGGAAGAGCGTTGTATATAGAGATTCTCATCTGGGAGGGGTTTTCTTTAGTATAGCCTCTTTTTAGATATTCATGATATACTAAAGAGTAAGCTTTTTCTAACTCTTCTCTTGAACGAGCAATCCGGTACTCTATAGTCTCTAAAAATGTTTGAAGGGCTATTTGCGTAGCAGCGGTACTTTTTGAGTTCATTTTATTCTTATTTCTCTTTCTTACTTAAGAACTCATCAAGGATCTTTTCGCTAATGTAAGTTATAAATCTCTGACGATCTGAATACTTCATCTTATAAAATCTAATTCCTATAGTATATAAAGGAGAGAGTTTAGCCTGCTTGGTAGTAAGAGAAGAAATCTTTTTACACCATACCACTTCTCCTCTTACATTTATAGGAGGTTGATGGGGTATATCTATTCTAAGATTTATTTCAGTATTTTTTTTGATCCTTGTCTTACTTTTGAATTTTAAACCACCCCCTCCTATCTCTTCCACAGGTATTGGGCCTGTCCACTCTGAATGAGGATATAGAGTGTAAAAAATTGTTATGGGGAGAGAGAGCCGTTCCGTTCTTCTTTTGTCTTTAGATAGGATTGATTTAACCTTTGCTAATGTTTTATTCATATAAAACTTATCAAGAAAGTTTTTGTAATTCTGTAACTTTCTTTCTTAAATTATCTACTATATTTCTATAAATGTCAACAATACATTCTTTTGTTATAAGGTCTTCTAAATTCTGAGATTTTCCGAAGATAACTGTTACAGGAAATAATTTGGGAAACTTTCTATAACATGGCCAAGCTTGATATGTTCCTTTGATGTATACAGGAACTACCTTTATATCTAATTCTTTGATAAGTATACCTATCCCCTGTTTAAATTCTCCTATATTTCCATTAACAGACCTAACTCCTTCAGGGAACATACAGAGAATTTTGGAATTATTTAGAATATAACTACATACTTTTAGACTTTCCACAAGATTGAGGCGGACATCTATAGGAATAAGCCTAAGAAGTCTATTTGCCCATCGGATAAGAGGATGCTTAAAATAAACAGCATAACCTAAAAAGTAAGTATTAATAAGAAGAGTGAAGGGCAGAGAGGCAGCTAAAATGGGCCCATCTAAATAACTACTGTGGTTAGGGGAAAGAATGAAGGGGCCATTTTTAGGAAGGTTATTTTTACCTATCACTTTAAGGGAGAATACAGTACGTGCAATAACTTTTAAAATAGAAGTTAAAAGAAAATTAATAATTATTTCTAAAAGAGAATGGGAAAGGACAATGGTTTTTTTGGCATCTTCGCTAATAGGCTCTTTTAGGAGCTGTTGCCAACTTATTTTTTCTTCTCTCTGAATATCTATACCTTCGCCTTCTATATCTTTTAATCGCTCTAATACGTCTCTTACTGTAAATACATCTATAAACTCTTCCTCCTTGATTCCAATTCCTATAGCCTTTTGGAATCCTAAGAATAGTCCAATCTGTTCTAAGGAATCCAAACCTAAATCAAGCTCTAGATTATCGTCTAAATGTACAGGTCTTTTTAATTCTCGGGCAAGATATTCTAATGCTTTTTTGCATAGAGGAGAGGAAAGCAATGCTTTATCTTGCGGTAATATTTTTTCAGTTTTTTCTGTTTCGCCTTTTAGATGAGAATATCTCTTTTCTACTTCATATCGTTTAATTTTTCCTAAAAGTGTTTTAGGAAGTTTTTCTGTAGCAATTATATATTTTTTAATCCTCTGATAAGAAGGTAAAGTCTTAGATATATTTTCTATTTCCCAACGTAATCTATCTTTTATTTGACTAATTTCCTTTTCGTAAAATTGTTTATAGTTAGGTACTACCACTGCGGTAAGAATTTCTTTTTCTTTGCTCTTAGAAAGAAATACACAGAGTTCTTCAATAAAGGGGCTTTTTAAATATTGAGATTCTACTTCTTCAGGCACAATTTTTTTTCCTGAGCTTAAGACAATGATTTCTTTTTTCCTTCCTTTCAAGTATAAGAAACCATCTTTGTCAATATATCCTAAATCCCCACTAAAAAACCATCCTTCTTTTAATACTTGGCGGCTAATATCGTCTGCTTGGTAATAACCTACAAATACGTTTTTTCCTCTAATCAGAATTTCTCCTATTCCTGAAGAGTCTGGGTGGTTGATTTTTATTACTACCCCAGGGATAGGTTTTCCTACAGAATTAAATTTGAATTGATGGGGAAGATTAAGGGTTACTACAGGAGATGTTTCTGTCAATCCATAACCTTCTAGGACAGTAAAGCCCCATAGAAAAAAATCTTTAGCTATTTGAGGGTCGAGTTTAGCTCCCCCACTTATAAAGAAACGAAAACTCTTTCCAAATCTATGATGGAGTTCCTTTAAAATTATCTTTGCTGGATTAACTCTCAGAGTTTTTCTTAAGCTATAAGATAATCTAAGGAGGCAATTAATAAAAATGTTCTTTAGAGGAGAGGTGAATATATTTTTTTTTATTTTTTGGTGTAGAAGAAAGAGCAGTTGCGGTACACATACAAGGATTGTTCCATGGGTTTGCTTAAGACAATCTATAATATCTGCTATGTCTCTAGAAGGAGGATAACTTATCTTAGCTCCTGAAAAAAGAGGCAAAAGAAGGTTCACCATAAAGGGATAGGCGTGATAAAGAGGAAGGATTGAGACAAAACAATCTTGAGAAGTCAATATATTTAACTGTTGTAACGAGTCTATATTAGATAAAAGATTTTCGTGGGTGAGTATTACCCCTTTAGGTTTTTGAGTAGTACCAGAAGTGTAGATAATAGAAGCGATGTCGTTGGTAGATAGTTGTTGAGGTTTTGAGTTGTGATAACTAAGCTCTCTATACTCCTGCTTATCTATATAAAGAATAGGTGTAGTTTGTGATACTTTTCTAAATTTATTCTGTAAAGTTGAGGAGGCAATTATATATTTAGAGTGAGAATGAGTTATGAGGTAGTTTAATTCTGTTGCTTCTGATTGAGGATTTATAAGAACAGCCGTGGCTCCACTATATATTATTCCGAAAAACGCCTGGGGCCATAAGAAGTTATTTTCCATAATAATGGCTACTTTATCTCCTTTCTTAATACCTTTTTGTATAAGAAACTCTCCTAATTGGACAGAACGAATAAATAACTCTTCATAGGTGAGAAAGCGATAGTTTTGGGCTTCTTTGAAATAAATAGCTTTATTTTGAGAATTAAGATGAGAGACTTTTTCCCATCTTTCAAATATAGTAATAGCTGAGGGATAAAGTTTATTGTAAGACATCAATTTCATTATACCACATATCTTATCTACATAAGAGATAAACCTTCTCAAAAAAGTTTTTCTACGTTTATTTCTTCAGCAAAAGTTATGCCAGAATAGTTTTTTGATTAGAGTAAAAGCAATTAATTTGAAATACCTCATTGTGACTCTTCGCTTTCTAAGAGATTAAAGACAAAATATAGGAGAAGCGTGATATAGAGAAGCGTGTTGAAAAACAGGAATAATTTTTAGAAAAGTGTCGAAAGAATTGACATTATATAACTTATTGATTATTAAGATGTTGTGTTGAAAGTTATATATAGACTTTCAATATGTTTATTTTTTTAAACATTACATATTCAATAGTTTATAAGAATCCAACAAGAGAAAAACCCCAATATCTTCTTATTTTGTAATATATTGATTATCAAACCATTAGGTAAAATACAAATTCTCATTATTTCAAAGAGTCCTCTAAGTTGGCATAGAAAATGCTTTTATTAAATGAAAACGTTTTCATTTTTCTCTAAAAATGAAGAAAAAAGGGATTTTTGTAATTTCAGAAGAGATAAAAAAAGAAATAACAAAACTTATTTTTGCCTGGAAAGAGTATTTAAAAGAAGAAGTGTTCTACAACTCTAAAGCGAGAAGATTCTTTACTTCCCTAACTATAACTTTAAGTGCGTGGATAGGAGTAGTGCTCCTAATATGGTGGATAAAAAGTTCAGTATATGCTCAACAGGGAGGAGTATTAGAGGGAGATTCTCCCTTACGCATGGCATTTTCTTGGATTATGAGCGGCGGTATTTTTAGTATTCTCTTAAGTTTTATTCGCACTAATTACAGAATTTTTAAAAGATGGTTTGATTTTTCTATTGCAAGTTTAGGCTTGGTCATTTTTTCCCCTTTATTTTTAATTATTGCTATTTTAATAAAGATGGATTCCCAAGGATCTGTATTTTTTCGTCAGGAAAGAGTAGGAGAAGGGGGAAAAATTTTTAAAATATGGAAATTTCGCACGATGCGTGCTAATGCAGAATTAGAAACAGGCCCAGTATGGGCTAAAAACGACGACCCCCGTATAACTAGAATTGGCAGATTCTTAAGAAAATCTCATCTGGATGAATTGCCTCAGCTTATCAATGTATTCTTCGGGGAGATGAGTTTAATTGGACCTCGTCCCGAAAGGCCAGAGTTTGTAGAACTAATAGGAAGTCATCTTCCTCCCTTTTATGAGAGATTACACATTAAGCCAGGAATAACTGGGTTAGCTCAAGTTCGTTATAGATACGGAGCATCAATTAGAGATGCAACAAGGAAGTTAAGGTATGACCTTCTCTATATTAAGAGAATGTGTTGGTTTCTTGATTTTCAAATTATTCTCTGGACAGTAGGGAAGGTGTTTACAGGAGAGGGAGCACGGTAATTTTTAAGGATATGAGTAGAGTAATAGAAGTATGGAAAGAGACTTTCAGAATTTTAAAGAGATATCCTAAAATTTTGCTTCCTTTTTTTATAATAGGTGCACTAAACGCTCTTCTTCTCTATTTTATATACTTAGCTCCTCAGAGGCCGGTGTTTTACTTTTTAGGTCCCCCTATAAGAGTTTTCTTTGGAGAAAAGTTTTTACATTATCCTTATAATTTTTTTCTTTTACCTAAGCTATTTAACTATGGAGAGATCTTTTTGAGTGCTTTGTTAGGGATGGTTATAACTGCGGTAGCTGTGGGGATGATTTCCGAAGCCATTAAGAAGGAAAGGCCTCACTTTTTAATTAACTTTATAAAAAGTATTAAGAGATACTTTGCTCTTTTAGTGGTGTGGTTTCTGAGTTTTATATTGGGGACAATTGTTGTTAAAGTTGGAGGAAGTTTTTTTGAGCATAGTAAAATTTTAGGAGAGTTGACTTGGGGAAGTATTGTGTTTATTTTAGCAGTGTGTGCTCAACTTCTATTTATCTATGCTGTTCCCTTACTAATAATAGAAAAAAAGAAACTAATTTTAGCGCTAAAAGAAAACTTATTTATTTTGAGAAGATTGTTTTTGCCTACTTTAATATTAGTATTAATACCTACCCTTATCTATTTACCTATCTTAGCGGGAAGAGCGAAAGCACTATTTTTAATTAACAAATTTTTTCCGGAAATAATTTTAGGAGTACTTGGTATAGGAGTGGCTGTCTCCTTTTTCATAGATTTAATGGTAATAACTTCAACAACTATCTTATTTTTAAAAAGAGGTGAGTGATGATAAAGAAGGTTTTATTAGGTGTAGGTATTTTATTTATTTTAGGAACAGGCTCCCTTTCTTTTGCTTATATTATTGATGGGAGATTGGATGATTGGGGGGTTATTCCTTTTAAGGATTGGAGTCCTGATAGCCCTACCGCTGATAGAGTTATTCAGGATGGCATAAGACCTGATGGAGGAAGAGTTTGGGGAGGAGAACCTTACGATGTAGAGGCATTATACTTTGATGATGATGGAAGGTACTTTTACTTTGCCATGGTAAGCTCTTATCCCCTTATGGGGAGAAGATGGAGAAATTTAGCAGGGGATTTAGGACTCAATTTAGATGGGAGAAGAGGATATGAGTATGGAATAAAGATAAGGGGGTTAAAACCTAAAAAATCTTTGCAATACCGTTCTCTTTGGAGAAATCCTAAATGGAAGCGGTGTAAGCACCCAGAAGCTAATCCCATATGGATGATGAGAGGAGAGTTTATAGGATTAACTGAGTTGTTTTATAGAAATGCTGGTTATATAGAAGGAATGGCTAAAAGACCTTATAAACCTCGGTTATGGAAGAATTGGGGCATTACTTACATTCTAGAAGGAAGAGTTAATCGATTTCTTTTTGATCCTTTACCTTTAGAAGGGAGAACTATTGTTCTTCATTGGGCGGAGTACTGTGGAAATGACTATATAAATTTAAAAGCCGATATTAATCACCCTCCTATTCCTGAGCCAGGTAGTTTAACTCTTTTCACTATAGGGGTATTTAGTTTAGGAGGATTGAGTTTAAGAAAATTTAGAAAAATAAAATGAGGCAACATTTTTTTAAATTTACTCTTATTATTTTTTTAATCATCATTTTTTATGGATGTACCGATAGCCGATATCTTTCTGAGAAGCTGTTTTGGCAGGCAGAACGAGAGGCTTCTAAGATTTTAAAGAAAGGAAGAAAGAATTTAGATGAGACAGATTATAGAAAGCTTATTGCTATTTATCGAAAAGTAAGCGACAACTGTCCTTTACAGGAATTAGGAGCAAAGTCTCAATTTATTATTACTCAATTTTATATTCTTCAAGGAAAGTATAAGGAAGCGCAAAGAGAACTTACTCAAATAATAAATAATTTTTCTTCCAAACCAGAAATTGCCTCTCGTGCTCAATTTGCTATAGGAAGATTATATGAATCTCAAGGAAAGTGGGAAAAAGCTTTAAAAGAGTATGAAAAAATTATGGATCTTTATCCTCTCACTCCTGTGGGATTAAATATGCCTCTATACTTTTTAAGATATTATCGGAATATTAACGATGCGCAAGAAGAAGATAAGTCTTATAGACAGGGAATAAGATACTATTATAAGTTAATTAATGAATTTGCTGAAACACAAGTTATCCCTGTAGTAAAGGATTACTTGGCTTTTCTTCATTTAGCTAAAGGAGAATGGCAAAAAGCTATTAAAGTGTGGGATGAGATAATTGATGAATATCCTGAGAGTGCTCAAGCAATAAAAGCATTTTTACTTAAGGCAGAGACCTATCTTAACAAAACCAAAGACCTTTCAAGAGCAATCAATGTATATCGAGAATTTCTAAATAGATACCCTAAGCATAAGTTATCTGGAGAGGTAAAGATTAAATTAGCTAAGAGCTATTATTCCAATTCTCAGATAGAAGACGCTAAGAAAACATACTTAGAAATAATTAAAGATTATTCTCAAAACCCTACTCTCACTCTTCAGGCTTACATAGGACTTTCTTATTGTTATAGAGAGGAAGCAGATACTCAAAAAGTTATGGAGATTTATAATAAGATAAAAAATAATTACCCCGAAACTAAACAAGCATTAAGCATTCCCTTTTTAGTCGCTCAGTATTATCAACAGATAAAATATGCTTCTAAAGCTGAAAGAGCCTTTAAAGATGCTATTAAAGAATACAAGAGAGTCCTTCAGGATGATAAAAAGAAACCTTGGATGAAGAGAGAAGCAGAAAATTTTTTAGCTCTTTGCTATATTAAGACTAAAAAATGGGACAAAGCCCTTTTTCTTTTAAGAAGTTTAGCAGATAGATACCCCAAAAATCCTATATATCTTTTAGACCTTGCCTCGGTGTATCGTAACCTCAATGCTGTAGATAAGGCCATAGATGTCTATCAAGAGCTAATCAATCGCTATCCTAATAATGAATTTATTGTAAATTTGAGCAGGTCTCAAATTACATCCTTAAAAGAAGATGTTTCTCAGTAGGAGTTTAAATAATTATAAGTAAGTTAACTTTAGTCAAAATAGGGTAGAAATTGAAGAGTCTGGCGTTTTTAAAAATACTCTTTATTGGGCTTATTCTTATTATTTTGTTTTCTCCTCTTTATCCTTCTCTTTTTGAACGATTTCAAGCTCGGGATTCTTATTATTCCCACGGCTTTTTAATTCCTTTTGTCTCTTTCTATCTAATATGGAGAAAAAGAAATAAAATATCTTCTCTGGTAGCTAAACCTAACTTGTTAGGATTGGCTGTTGTATTAGGGGGGCTCATCCTTTATATAATTAGTCTTTTTATAAGAATAAATTTTACTGGTTACCTAAGTATACCTATAGTTATTTGGGGGATTATTCTTTACTTAGGGGGGTGGCAAATAGCCAAAGAATTATTTTTCCCTATAGGTTTCCTTATATTTATGCTACCTCTTCCTAAGGTTTTAATAATTGCTATAGCTTTTAAACTTAAAATCTTGGTCGCACAGGTTTCCACATTTCTTATCAACAGTATAGGGATAGAAGCTAAAAGGGTTGGTTCCACTATTTATTATCCTGGGGGGCATCTTTTGGTAGGAGATCCTTGTAGTGGACTACGTTCTTTGATTTCTTTTTTAGCGTTAGGAGCGCTTCTTACTCAATTTATCCATGGTAGTTTTTTAAAAAAAGGCTTATTTTTTCTCTTAGCTTTCCCTATAGCTTTTATTTCTAACATAATAAGAATTGTATTGTTACTTCTTGTGAGCTATATATATGGAGAGAAAGTAGCGTTAGGGTTCTTTCATGACTTCTCAGGAATGATGGTGTTTATATTGGGTTTTTTAGGTTTATTAGCACTAACTAAACTACTAAAATGTCACCATTTAATAAGAGCTACATAGTAATTATAGGGATTCTGAGTTTAAGTCTTTTGTTAGTGATGAAGGTAGAAGGTTCAAAAAAAATATTATCTTCGGGCGCACCTTTAGAAACGATTCCTTTTTATATTGGAGATTGGAAAGGTAAAGACTTAGAGATCAGTAAAGATGTTTATGAAGTTTTAGAGACCAAGGACATAGTTATGAGAGAGTATAAGGACTCCCAAGGAGTCCCTGTATGGTTGGCAATAATATATTCTAAAGATAATCCCGATAGTTTCCATCCTCCTGAGATATGTTATGTAGGTGGAGGAGTAAAACTTATCAATAAGAAAAAAGAGAAGATAAAATTAAATGAAAATGAATATCTAACATTAAATAAGTTAACGATGCAAACTCCTTCAGGCATAGTTAAGGCATGGTATTGGTTTGTTGCAGGAGACAAATTTATGGATAGTTACTATCTTCAACAGTTCTATCTTATTTGGAATACATTAATAAACAGAGAAACCAGCGGAGCATTAATAAGAGTATCTATAGCGGGAAACTCAGAAGTGTTGGAAGAAAAGGCCAAATTATTCATAAAAGAAGTAGTTCCCTACATAAGAAAAATTTTCAAAAAAGGCTTGCTTATTATGAAGATAGATAGTAAAATAAAAAACTTTTCCTAACAATCATATTTGAAGATAATGGATACCCTTCCAATTAAAAACCAACTGAGGGAATTTCTCACACTTAGTTTAAATGATTGTATGCAGAGTGTGAAAGCCTCGGCAGGGTCTATTTTTCTTCTCGAGGATAGCAAGAGGGAGTTGATTCTAGAAGTTGCTCGAAATGGAAAAAATCTTCGGTTAGAAGGGGTAAGAAAACGATTAGGAGAAGCAGTTGCAGGGTTGGTGGCATCGCAGAGGAAGCCTTTATTAGTAGAAGATATAGATAATGAACCCTTTTTAGCAGGACGACCTCGTTATTCTCATTATCGCTCTAAATCATTTCTTTCTGTTCCTTTGGAGTTTTCCGGTTCTCTAATAGGAGTAGTTAATGTGACAGAAAAAGATAAAGGAGAACCGTTCACCTACCACGACCTTCTTACTATGTTAGATGTTTCTAGATATTTAAGTATAGCTATCTATAGTTTAAGAGATTATTTAAAAAATCAAATATTAATAAATGAAAATCTAAGAAAAGAATTAGATACTCTTAAAAAATCTATTAAGGAGTCAGAGAAATTTTCTTCTTTGGGTAAGTTGGTGGGGGGATTAGTTCATGAAATAAATAATCCCTTAGACGGTATTATTCGGTATATTAATTTAGCTTTAGACTCTACAGAAGAAGATGGAATTGTTAAAGAATATCTATTAGAGGCGAAGAGAGGTTTAAATAGAATTGTTAATATTGTGAGGTCTTTATTGGATTTTTCTTGGAGTCTTTCTTCTTCTCATTCTCGTATAGATGTCAATAGGTTAATAGATGAATCTCTTTTTATGTTAAGTCATTATCTCTTTTCTTATCAAATAGAGGTAAGTAAGAGATTAACTACACCTCTTCCTAAGTTGCCAGATTACCGATTGAAGTTAGTGTTTACTAATATTATAAAGAATGCCTGTGAGGCTATGAAAGATAAAGGAGGGAGGTTAAGTATTACAACTGGGATAAGAGATGGCAATATTCTAATAACTTTTTCTGACACAGGGCCTGGTATTCCTGAAGATATTCAAGAAAGAATTTTTGAACCGTTTTTTACTACTAAGAGGATGGGGGAAGGCTCGGGCTTAGGCTTGGCAATCTGTTATGAGATTGTTCAGAGATACGGAGGTAAAATTAGAGTAAAGAGTAAAGTAGGAGAAGGCACTACATTTACTATTGAATTACCTAGTGAGAGAGAGAAAAGTTGATGAGTGACAGACATATTCTTATAGTAGACGATGAGCCATTAACCCGTAAATCTCTTTATGAAATTTTAAAATTCGATGGTTATAAAGTATCTACTGCTAGTGACGGAGAGCAAGCGTGGGATTTGATTTCTAGAGATCCTCCCGATATTGTGATTGCTGATTTAAAGATGCCTAAGATAGACGGGATAACTCTTCTAAAGAGAATTAAAGAAACAGATTCGGATATTGCTGTAGTATTAATTACTGCTTATGGTTCTATTGAAAGTGCAGTTGAGGCTATGCGAGAGGGGGCTTTTGATTATATAACTAAACCCATATTAGATAATGAGATTAAGATAATAATTCAGAGGATATTTGAGCAGAAGAAGATTTTAGAAGAAAACAGATTTTTGAAGAAGAAACTGGCTGATACTTCCCGTGTTAAATTTTATAACATTATTGGAAGAAATCCTAAGATGCAGAAAATCTATAATTTGATTGACGCAGTAGCTTCTACTAACGCTACCGTTCTTATTCAAGGAGAGAGCGGGACAGGAAAGAGATTAATTGCTCACGCAATTCATTATAGCGATGTTAATCGTCGAGATAAACCATTTATGGAAGTAAGTTGTGGAGTTTTGCCAGAATCTCTTTTAGAAAGCGAACTGTTTGGGCATGTTAAAGGGGCTTTTACTACAGCTATTCGAGACAGACAGGGAAGATTTGAAGTAGCGGATGGAGGAACAGTTTTTCTAGATGAGATAGATGCATTTAGTCCCAAACTTCAAGTGAAATTATTAAGAGTTCTTCAAGAGGGAGAGTTTGAGAGAGTAGGAGATACTAAAACTGTTAAAGTAGATGTAAGAATTATCGCTGCTACTAATCAAGATTTAAAAAAGGCTATAAAAGAAGGAACTTTTAGAGAGGATTTATATTATAGATTAAATGTTATTCCTATTTATGTTCCTCCTTTAAGAGAGAGAAAAGATGATATACCTCTTTTAGTAGAGCATTTTTTAAAGAAGTCTACTCAGCGTGTTAAAAATAAGAAGGTAGTAGATATTTCTAAAGAAGCAATGGATATCTTCCTGGAATATGATTGGCCAGGAAATGTAAGAGAGTTAGAGAACGTTATTGAAAGAGCAGTGATCCTCTGTAAGAAAGATAGAATAGAAAAAGATGATTTGCCAGATTTTCTTAAGGAAATAAAACCTTGTTTTCCTGTTTCATCCAGTACCAAAAGGAAGATCGCTCCTTTAAAGGAGGCATTAAAAAGTTCAGAAAGAGAAATTATTGAAAATGCTCTGAGAGAGTGTGGAGGGAATAAAAAGAAAGCAGCACAAATTTTAGGAATAAATCGTACCACGCTTTACAATAAAATGCGAGAGTTAGGAATTTCAGATATAGAAAATTAATAATAATTTTCCATATCGATGGAGAGAGAGATACCATTTACCTTTAAGGAAATTGTAGAGGTAGAAAGATGGCAGAAGATTCAAGACCATTTTGCAGAGGTCTTAGGTATCACTCTAAAAACAGTAGACAGAAAAGGACTACTTATTACTCGAGTAAGTTCACCTACTAGGTTGTGCGAGGAGATAATGAAGAGTTCTCCCGCAGGCGTAATGACATGTAAAGAATGTTTACCTCAGGATATAGAGAAGATAAAACCTAGATGGGAAGAAGGTTATGTTTGTCCTTTAGGTTTTTATAATTTTTTTATTCCTGCTGAAATTAGAGGCGAAGTATTAGCTTATGTTATAGCCGGACCTCTTATTTTAGGTAAGTATAGAGAATTGGATAAATATAGAGAAGAAATAGAGAGATTAAATATAGATGTAGAAGCTTTTTTAGACGCTCTTAGAGAAATAAAAAAATACACATTCTATGGAATTAAATCTGTTGTTCATCTTCTTCACGATATAGTTTGTTATATTCTTGAGGTGGGATATCAGAACTTAAGGCTTAAACATATGGTTCCTGAATTTTCTGGAGTTTTAGAGAGGGTGTATGATTTTTATGTAGAGAAATTGTTGAGCGCACTTCTAGATGTTTCTTTTAATTTTACCGAAGCAGAGAGAGGTTCTGTTATGCTTTTAGATGAGAAGAGTGGAGAGTTGTATATAAAGATGGCTAAAGGTTTAAGTAGAGAGGTAGTAGAAACCACTAGGTTGAGGTTAGGAGAGGGGATAGCTGGTCTTGTAGCCAAAGAAAAAAGCCCTTTGTTGATAGACAATAATATCGTTGATATTCGGATTAAATCCAGAATGAAGCGCCCAGAGATAAAGTCATCCATATTAGTTCCTATAAAAGTGAAAGAAAAAGTATTGGGAGTACTAAATATTTCTACTTCAACCTCTTCCGATAAATTTACTTCTCAGAGTATGGTTACTTTAGATAAATTAACTAAATTAGTAGAAAATACACTTCTAGATCTGCCTCGTAAGCCTCTTCACTAATTAATTTATAATAAAATTTATCTTTTTCTCAGATGAGAAGGGGGGATTTTTAATTCTTCTCTATATTTAGCTACCGTTCGACGGGCAATTTTTATACCTTCTTTACGGAGCAGTTTAGCGATCTCACCATCTTTCAAGGGATTTTTAGGACTTTCTTCCTCTATAAGATGAGAAATGAAAGATTTTATATTGTGAGTAGGAATTTTTTCTCCTTTTATCGTGGAGAGGTGTTTAGTAAAGAAGGTGTCTAATCTGAATATTCCGAAAGGTGTCTGAATGTATTTGTTATTAACTACTCTACTTATAGTAGATTCACTTCTCTTTATTATCTTTCCTATCTCTTTTAAAGTTAAAGGCTTAATAAGAGAAGGGTCTCCTCGTTCAAAGAACTCTCTCTGAACTTGAATGAGACATTCTACAATTTTTCTAATAGTTTTTTCTCTCTGTAAGATAGCCTTAATTAACCATAGGGCAGAGTTAAGTTGTGTTCGGATATACTCTTTGATTTCTTTAGAGACTTTGTTAGATTTTAGGAGGGCTTTGTATTGATTGTTTATTTTAAGGGGAGGTAAACCTTTGGTGTTTACAATCACCTCATATTTATTGTTAATTTTTTCTATGATTACATCAGGTACGCTAGATGTAATATAGCTTCTTTTCTCTTGAGAATAACGTCGGCCAGGCTTAGGTTCAAGATGGGAGATTATTTTTATAGCTTCTTTTATCTTTTGAGGAGATTTTTTCAATCGTTGGGCTATAAATTTTATTCTATTTTTTGCTATCTCTGGTAAATACCCTTCTACAATTTTATAGACTAAAGAATTTTGTGTGTTTCTAGCTTTAAGTTGGATGAGGAGACATTCTTTAAGATTGCGTGCTCCTACACCCACCGGGTCAAAACTCTGGATAAGTCTAAGGATTCTTTCTACGCTCTCTTTGGTGATAGTTTCAGAATCGGCTAGTTTACTCTCTTTTAAAGAAGTTATTATTTCATCTATAGAAATTCTCAAGTATCCATCCTCATCTATGTTTCCTATAATAAATTCGCCTATTTCTAATTCCCACTTCTTTAGAGGGTAGATTCTCAGTTGTCGAAGAAGATGTTCATAAAGGGTGATTTCTTTAGTGAGAAGAGTCTCTTTATAATTTTGTTTTTTTCTTATCTCTTCAGAAGTATATTCGTAAGCATAAGTAGCTATATTTTCTCTTTCTTCCTCACCAATTTTAATAAGCTTTTCAATCTTTTCTAAAGAGGATTCCTCTTCGTATTTAGGAGACTCTTTTGATGAATATTCATACTCCAATACAGGATTTTCTTCGACTTGATTTTCTATATAGCTTTTAAGCTCTAAAAGAGGAAGTTGAAGAATATATAAAGATTGCCTCATCTGGGGGGTTAGAGCCAAACGTTGAGTCAGTTTTTGTGTTTGTTTTATCTCCATAGTCCTTCATTATTATAGCTTAACGATTTATTTTTAACAACCCTACCAATTTCTAGTTGCAATTTAATGATAAGGGATTATAATACATATTCATAGTTTTAAGAAGGTGTTAATGTTACGATGAACAATTATAGAAGGTTAAGAGAAAAAATCGAAAAA
>QNCE01000011.1 GCA_003644405.1 Candidatus Omnitrophota bacterium
CCCCCTACTCTTCTTCTGCCTCACATCTTCATAACTTAAATTAAGTTCTTTGGCGATTTGTTTTAAGGGTTGATTGTAGATTATTGAGGCTAAAAGGATATGTTTTTGAGTGGGGGTAATGATTTTCTGGTTTTCTAATTGATTTAATAGATTGATAAACTTTTCTTTTATTGGTGCTGAATCTATTTCTTCAGTCTCTGGTTCTTTTTGGTATTCTTTCTTTGCTTTTTCTTCTAATAAAAGATTATAAAAATATTTTCTTACTTTGTTTTTAATTCTTCCTATGATTTTTGAGAATACTTTTTGGTTTAGAAGAGAATTTTCTAATTCTTCAAGGAAAAAAGCTAGAATTAGAGATGCAAGGTCTGATTGATTAAGTTGTGGGTAATAATATAGTTTCTTTTTGTAGAGGTAGAATATGCTTTTTAATGCTGGCTCAAATATAAGGATGATAAAGGGCGATAAAAGGTTTTTGTATTGTGTGGTTTGGTATTCAGAAAGAAAAGTTAAGATTATATTGTCTTTTAAGGTGTAGTCTGTATTGTTTTTGTTGTGAAGAAAGTTTTTTAAATCATTGAAAGTTTTGAATTGTTTCAGGATTTTGTATTTACTTCTTAAATTTTGATAAACATCTTTTCTTTTTTCTGCTTCCTTCTTCAATTGCCAGAGAACACTTTTTATTACCATAGAGACCCTCCTCGTGTGTGAGGCAGAGTCTCTATGGGCTTCTATTCGCCTCTTTTAATTAAAAGAAACTAATCTTTTTACATCTTCTGCATTTGATAAAAATTAAGTGTCCTATGAGTTTTGTTTTTGTGTATTTACAGTTTTTACAATGAAGATAAGCAAATATTTTTCCTTCTTTTTTGTTGATAAAGATTTCTCCTTTTATAGTGTTTCCACATCTGCATTTTTTGGTGTAAGTTAATTCTTTAAGTGGAGGTCTTGCAATTTCAGCTAATTTTTTATTGCATTTAGGACATCTTGCCTCATACATGGTTTTAAAATAAAAAAGCCCCAAAGAGTCTGTTCTCTTTGGGGCCTTAAAGACTTTAACTTTAGTTTAGTTTTTGACTATTCGGCCTTTATTGTTTTGCTTTTATCTGGAAGTTTTATTTTATGTATTCTTTTACATCTTCTGCATTTGATATAAATAGTATTGTTTTTAATAGAGAATAAATACCTTCCGCAGATACATTTAAAATCTGTGTGGTTGGAGGTTTTAAGAGTCTTCATTTTTAAAACCTCCTGTTAATTTTGTTTTTTACTTTTAATTCTTATTGCCGGGGAGGGGTAGTCTCCGACGTTACGTCGGAGGTGCTGGTTCATCCGGCAATTGTCCTAAAGACACCTACTACCTTGCCAAGTATTAGAATATCTGTAGTAGTATCACGAGTTTTTATGATAGGTTTGTAATCAGGGTTTTCAGGCTTTAATTCAATGTAGTTTTCTTTTTTATAAAACCTTTTAACTGTTGCTTCATTGTCTATTAGAATGCAGGCAATACTTCCATTTTCAACTGTTGGCTGTTTTTTTACAATCACATAATCTCCATCTAATATTCCTGCTCCTGTCATACTGTCGCCTTTTACTTTTAAGGCAAAGATATCTTTTGAGTGTTTGATTAAGAATTTATCTAAATTGATATAACCTTCAATGTTTTCTTCAGCTAAGATTGGTTTTCCTGCACTTATTTGGCCTAATATAGGAACTCTTATTGTGTCTTTTAAGGCTTTTGAGAAATCATCTAATACTATTGAACGGGATTTGTTTGGGTCTTTTTTGATGTAACCTTTCCTCTTGAGTGCTTTTATATGGTCCTGCACAGTCTTAATAGATTTAAAACCAAAGAATTGCATTATTTCCCTGAATGTTGGTGATACTCCTTTTTTGAAAGTTGTCTTTTTTATGAATTCTAATATTTCTTTTTGTCTTTTGGTTAAGTTTTCCATGATGGCTATATTATATACCATACATTTGTATAGTCAAGAGGAAATTTTGTCACATTTATAAATTTTCTGACTTACTCTTATAAAGAGATTATTTTCCTTGACTTCTTGAAGGATTTGTAATATTTTGTAAATGATTATAAAAATTTAGAAAAATGAAAGAAAACCCTCCTAAAAAAGACTTTCCTGAAATTATGACCATAAAACAACTTGGTGATTATCTCCAAATAAATCCTGCTACCTTGTATAAGATGGCAAGAGCAGGTAGAATTCCTTGTAAGAAAATTTCTGGCCAGTGGAGATTTAAAAAGAGTGTAATAGACAAATGGCTTGAAGAGGAATATAAAAAATGAAATATGCCATCTATGTAAGGGTTTCAACGGAAGAGCAGGCTCAACATGGGTTTTCTATTGAAGCTCAGAAAGAAAAAGCTTCTGCTTTTGTTATGTCTCAAGATGGAGAAATTTATAAGATATACGTTGATGATGGATATTCTGGAAAAAATTTAAAAAGACCTGCTCTGCAGAATCTTATTAAGGATGCGGAGAATAAAAAATTTGATATTGTGTTGATCTATAAGTTAGACCGTTTATCAAGACGACTGAGTGATCTTGTTTCTTTGGGAGAAAAGTTTGAAAAATTGGGTATTGGAATTAAATCTGTCACAGAACCTTTTGATACCACCACTCCTGCAGGAAAATTAATGTTTAATATGCTTGGTTCTTTTGCGCAGTTTGAGAGAGAATTAATCAGCGAACGAACCAAATTAGGGATAATGCGAAGAATTAAAAATGGATATTGGAGCACTACACCTCCCTTTGGATATAATTTGAAGGATGGAAAACTTGTTATAAATGAAGAAGAGGCAGAAATTGTAAGAAAATGCTATAGCCTATTCCTAGAACATAATCTGGGAGTAGAATTGATTGCCAGAACGTTAAACAAAGAGGATTTGGTAAGTAGACGGAAGGGAAAATGGTCCAGAAATTCGGTATGGACGATGCTTACTAATCCCGTTTATGCTGGCTACATTCGTTGGGATGGCGAAGTTATAAAAGGGCAACATAAGGCAATCATTTCTAAAACACTCTTTGATACCGTCCAAAAACGTCTAAAAGAAAAAGATAGATATACATCATGGGTAGGGATAAGTCCTAATCTTTTTATCGGCCTCATCTTTTGTAAAAAATGCGGAGCACAGTTTATATCCTCTAAGCCGGGTAATGGCACCAAAAAAGGAGCATACCGCTATTATGCCTGCAAAGGAAGAAAACGAGGTAAATGCATACAAGATTACATAAGGGCAGACGTTCTGGAAGAAGTTATATTTAACAAATTAAAAGAAATTGCTAATAATAAAGCAGTGATAAATGACTATTTGAAGAAAATGGCGGAGGAGAACGATATTCACCTGCAGAGGCTTAGAAAAGAGAAACTGCGAATCAGCCAGAGATTAACAAAATTGACACAAACAAAAGACAAAAAGATTAAGTGGATGTTCTCGCATTTGCCTAACAAGAAAGTCGCCACAGAGATGAGCAATGAGGTTGATAGGCTACTGGAAGAAATTGACGCCCTAAAAGAACGCTTAGCAGAAATAGAAATAAAAATACAACATATAAACCTTGATGACGCTAATACTCAAATCATTGCTAATTTCTTACAAAATTTTGTAGAGGTATTTTCTAAACTAGAACTGGGTGAGAGAAAACTCCTCATTCAGGCAATTGTAAAAAGAATTGAGGTGTATAATAAAAATAAAATCACCTTAAAACTTACTTTACCTGTCTTTTCTGAAAAAGATAATCCTCAAAATTTTACCTCTGAAACTACACTTAACTCCGGGGGAATGAAAAACGAAAGAAGAGCTCTGACTTCTGTAGCACCTTCTTTCGCATCTCTATCCAGGTTGGCTGCCCGGCCTGGATTCGAACCAGGAATGCTTGGTCCAGAGCCAAGTGTGTTACCGATTACACCACCGGGCAAAAGCTTGAGAGAATTTTACCACCACTAAAAATCATTCTCAAGAAAAAATATCTCTTAGAATAATCTAAAAAATCTTTTAAAATACACAAAATTTCTAAAAAGAAACAACAGTTTCTTTATTCTAACATTTCATTAAATGTTACAAAAAAGCTTTGTTTATAGTTATAGTAGATATAAATTTATGAAGGGGAAAAACTAACCAGATTTAACTAGAGGGTATTTTATTTATCTCTTCCAATAATTTTTTACAACTTTCCCTAATATCCTTTGCTGCTTCAGGAGTAAGAATAAGGTAAAAACTTCCTTGAATATCCTCCTCGGGTTCTTTAAAAGAAGCCTCTATAATATAAGCAAATTCTTCCTCATAACCAAAAAAACCAATATTCAAAATATCTTCTAAAGATCCACTAAAGAGTGTAGGTAGAGGAGGGATAATTATTCTTTTTAAAGTTAAACTTAAAGCATTTAAGTAAGAGCATACTACGATATTACCTACCTCTTTTATTAACGAAAGACTAACTTCAGTAATAATACCTGGTTCTCTCTTTAGGTCTCTTATCTTATAAGATAAGTCAACCAACTTAAAAGCATTCTTTTCATCAAGGATGAATATTACTTTCCCTTGAAGGCCCACTAAAAGCTGAAAAAAAACAGCTATTCCTAATTTTTCCAGGTTCATACTTTTAGGAACTCTCTGAGCGGAGATAATCTCTACGGAAGGAACCTCAAGAATTACCTTCTTATCAAGAATCTCTGAAAGAGCTACACCACCGTGTCCTGCAGCAATACTTCCTACTTCTTTTAGAATATCTAGCTCATCTTTCATTTGTATAAAGAGCTTCTAGAAGCATTTATTTTTCCAAAGATTCTAAAATCTTATCGCAGGCCTGGTTAATTATCTCTCTACCTCGTTGAGTGAGAACAAAATACATTTTTCCTTTTATCTTCTCCTCTGACTCTTCAAAAACTGCCTCAATCATAAGAATATGCTCTTTTTCTAAAGAAAGAGCAGAGCTTACAACCTCATAGAGAGGTCCACTTATAAGAGTAGGGATAGAAGGGACAATGAGAAGTTTTAAAAACATGCTCAAAGCTCCTACGTAAGAGCCAATCACCACATTCCCTATCTCTTTTACTGCCGATAGACCCACTTCTGTAAGAAATCCTGAAGTAGCCTTATCTTCTCCTTTACAGCATATGTTGATAAGTCGAAAGGCACTCTTTTCTTCCAAAACAAGCAAAACTTTTCCTTCTATTCCACTAAGAATCCTACTTTGTACACTCAATACTATTTCGTCGGAATCAATCTCTTTTTCTAAATTATCAGGGGTGACAGTAGTAACTAAGGGAAGACTCAACTTTATTGTTCTCTTTAAAATTTCTGAAAGAGCATTGCTCCCATGGGCGGCAGCAATAGTAGCAACTTCTTTTAAAACATCCATTTCATCTCTCATTTCTACCTCCCCCTTCTCCTTAAAATAAATTAAACCTAAAGGTTTGTCAAGGAAAAACTTTAGTTCTTTCTCTCTAAAAAAGCTAAACACTCTAAGTGAGGAGTATGAGGAAAAAAATCAAAAGGCTCAATAAAGACTATTCTATAAAGGGAGGAGAAATCTTTAAGATCGGTAAATAAGGTATAAGGATTGCAAGAGGAGTAAAATATCCTAGGAGAAGGCATCTTTAAAAGGTATTTCTTTATCTTCTTAGATAAGCCACAGCGAGGAGGATTTATTACTACAATATCTATATTAGAAATATCTTTTTGGGCTAAAAATCTTTTCACATCAGAACAGATAAAAGATATATTCTCTATCCCATTTAGCTGAGCGTTAACTATTGCATTTTCTACAATTTCTTTCTTAATCTCTACTCCCCAGACAAATTTAGCTCTTCTGGCTAGAAAAAGGCCAATGGAACCCACTCCGCAGTATAAATCAAGAACTCTTTCTTCTCCGGTTAACTGTGCATATTCTTCTATCTTCTTATAGAGATGGGTTATTCCATAAGAGTTGGTTTGAAAGAAAGAATCTACAAATATACGGAAGTTCAAATTAGCTATCTTCTCAGTGATAAAAGGTTGGCCCCAAAGTAATCTCTTTTCTTCAAAGATTACCGCATCGGATACACGGTCATTTAAAATCCAGAAAAGAGAAGATATTTTTTTCTCTAGCTTTAGAGCTACTAACTCCTTCACAAACTCCTCTTGGTCTAACTTATCCTGAGTAGTAGTAACCAACGCTATCATAATTTCGTCAGTAAATTTAGTTTCCCTTATAACAAGATGGCGCAAAAACCCTCGGTGGGAAAATTTTTCATAAGGAAGATATCTATCCTTTAGAACCTCTCTCACTTTATTAAGAATAGGTTCTGCACAGGGAGAAAATATTAAACATTCCCTAAGATTAAATAGCTCCCTCTTCTCCTTTTTCCTATGAAGCCCACAAATCAAATTACTATCTTCTTTGCCAAAGGTAAACTCCATTTTATTACGATAAAACCATTCCCGATAGGAATTTATAGGCTTTAACTCTACTGAAAGTTCAAAAAAATCTATCATATCCTTTATCTGAGATTCTTTCATCTTTAACTGCTCAAAATAAGGTATATCCTGATACTGACAACCTCCGCAAATGGAAAAGTGTTGACAAAATCTCATGGAATTATCAGTTTTTTTAAAGGTCTCCGTCTATTCTCTCTAAATTTAGGATAAGCTAAGGGCTTACCTACTGCTATTACAGCAACTAATCCAGCCTCTAAAATTGTTTCTACTATTTGAGAGGAGACGTTTGAAATTTAATCTCTTTTTTATACCCACCAATACCCTAACTCTTTCAGTATTCTAGGCTTCTTTTGCCAATTCCTTAACACTTTAACTTCTAACTCTAAATAAACTTTCTTACCAAAAAGAACTTCTAACTCCTCCCTAGCAAGTTTTCCTACCTCTTTTATAAATCTTCCTTCTTTCCCAATAAGGATTTTCTTTTGAGAATCTCTATTTACATAAATATTCGCTTTTATATAGACGATATTCTCTTTTCTCTCCACTTCCTCAACCTCTACTGCCACAGAATGAGGAAGTTCCTCCTTTAAATTTAAAAACAACTTCTCTCTAATGGTATCCTGAACTCTAAGTTTAAGAGGAAAATCAGTTAATGTTTCTCTATCATAGAAAGGAGGATGAAAAGGAAGCAACTCTACAATGGCTTCTTTCAATCTATCCAAATTTGTACCTTTCTTAGCAGATATTGGAATATAATATTTCACAAGATCCTCTTTACCTTTGGCTTTTATTAACTTCTGCCATCTCTCTATATACTGATTCAAAAAATCCTTACTAATATCTATCTTATTTAAAACCATAATCATCTGAGTATCCTGAGAAGAAAGAAAATTCATAATAACTTCCTCTTCTTTGCCAACAGACCGAGATACATCAACTACGTAAAGGAGAAGCTCCACCTCTTGAGTACTTCTTTTTGCTACTACGTTAAGATGTGTCGCTAACTCTTTTTTGAAAGAGTGAATACCTGGAGTATCAACGAAAATAATTTGGGCATTCTCTAAATTTAAAACCCCTCGAATCTGATGACGGGTAGTTTGAGGAATGCTAGACACAATACTTACCTTACCTCCTAAGAGGGTATTCAAGAGGGTGGATTTACCTACATTGGGTCTACCCAGAATTGCTACAAATCCTGATTTAAAATTTCTCCTTTCCAAAATCTCATCCATTTTCTTTTAAATGACGAAGTATTTTATCACATTTAAATCTAAGTTAGAAGGTGCTTATTACCTATATTTACATTATCCAAAAATTTCTTTGCCTTATGATAACATGTATACATCAACTCCTTTGATGTGGGAGGCAAATCTTTAAGATAAAAACAAGGCCAGAAACCCAAAAGAGAGTAAGGAATACTCCTGTCAAACTGAGAGACAAACTGAGCAATCTCTTCTACCTCCCTCTCATCTGTATATCCACTTACTATAGGTGTAGATACACATACTAAAGGAGGATTCTTTCTTCTATAAAAGTTTCTAGCAAAAAAGGAGAAATTATCATAACTCTGCTTGTTACTCTTACCACATAGAGCTAGATTTAACTCTGGAGAGAAAAACTTTAAATCAAATTTTATTGTTCCCCCACTTTCAAGAAGGATATTTAAAATTTCCTCATTGAATTTGGGATTAAAACTTCCATTTGTCTCCCAACAGATTCTTAAAATCCTATTCTTTCTAACTTCTATAGCTCGGCGAGAAAATTCTATAGTAAACTCTATCTGACAGGAAGGCTCTCCACCAAAAAAACACACACACGAAGTTTTTGAATCAATAGCTTCTAAAAGATCGTCTACACTCACTAAGTTATTGAATTGTAATCTCTTGCGATAGTGATAATTCTGACAAAAGAGGCAATTAAATGAACAGCCATTGAAGAATACAGCTAAATTCTTATAACCTAACTCATCACCTGAGGTATAGGAAAATTGGGGATATCCGCATCCTGTAGCAGCACAACAGAAACTAGCTACACAGTTTGTGGGAAGAGGGTCAAAGTAAAACTCCAAGCTAGCAAAATTTCTATTTGGTCCAACTAATTTATTTTTCTCCACTTTCCTTAATCCACAAAAGCTGATTTCTCCTTCCTGTAAGCAACAATTATTGATACATAACTCGCATCTTAATCTACTTTCTCTCTGCTTTTTAAGAGAAATCCCCTCCTCTTTTTTTATTCCTATATGAATTTCCTCTAAGAATTCTTTTACTTTACTAAAATTCTCTCTAATGCATCTTCCACACACACTTAAAAGAGAAGAAATTTCTGGAGCTTTCTTTTTACATATCCTACAAGTTCCCATCTATTCCTGCTTAACTTTATCCTCCTCAATTATGTGGATAACCTTAAAATTTCCCCTTAAAGCCTCGGTTATGAAACGCCTATGACACCTGAAGTAAAAACGCTCACAACATAAGATACAGGTCCTTTTCTCTAAAGCTAACTTCTCTAACTTTCTTAACCCTGAAGAAAAAGCTTGTGTCTGAAGATAATTTCTGTATCCCTCTTTTCTATAACCTCCTAAAATATCTCCCATATACACATATTCTACATTCTCTTGATTAAGGATCTTTTTTAGGTTAGAAGCCTTAAAATGGAGAAATTTAGAAGTAGGAAACCTTCTCACATCTACTATTCTTTGAATATGAAATTTTTTAATTATTCTTAGAAAAGCATCTTGGCTACGGTTACTCGTACCTAATGAGTAGATTTCTTTTACCATCAGAAAATCATTTTTTTAAAACTTAAAGCATCCTCCCACATGTAAACATTGTTAAAGAAAACATACCCAGATCTTCTTTCCACCAATCTCTTCAAATATTTTAAATCCTTGTTAGTATACTTATATCTATATCCTTCCTTGCCATGAAGCCGGAAATATAAAAAACTACCCCAAACCGGTTCTCTTTTAAACGGATCTACGGCATGGATTAGATTTAAATCTTTACAGATTCTTCTGAGAGTAGCATCTTTAAAATCACTTCTCTCCTCCCAACAAAAAATTAAATTACCTCTCTCCACTTTACTAAAAAATTTATACATATTATCTATATTTTCCTTATTCTCTTTAAAATTAGGTGGGGTTTGAAACAGAATTATCTTTGCTTTCAAAGAATTAGCAACTTCATAAATTCTTTTAAAAGCAGCAAATACCTCCTTTGTTGGCTTAAAGAACCCATAATTTTGAGGACTCCCTATAACTTTTTTAAGTCTTCGATAGGTAGGAGAAGTTTTTAGATGAGTAATTATCTGCCAAGCTTTTATTGTAAATTCAAAGGTAGGAGAAGCTTCTTCCCTTAACTTATTAAAAGTCTCAGCTTTCTGAGGAGGTTGATAAAAGGTATTTTGAAGCTCAACGCAGTTAAAATTTTCAAAGTAAACTGTCCTTTTTTTGGGGAAACCACAACACCCAATCTTTATCATCTTTCAAAAAGAGAGGATTCTTAAAATTTAGAATAGATATGGGCTAATCTCAATGGTTCGGGAATTCTATACTTAGAAGTAGCAAGGACAACTTCTATAGCTCTTTTTAAACTTATTCCCCATCCACAGGAGACATATACTTCTCTAACTTGAGACTTTGTTCTTACCGCAGCCCCTAATATCTTCTTTTTATACTTTATATAGGAAAAATTTCCTCTTATTTTCCCAGGACTTTTGTATTCTCCTAAGAGAAGGCTCTTGGCACAACCTATTGTAGGCTTTCTTAGAATTATGCCTAAGAACGTAGCTAAACCTAAATTTTTAGGATGAAGGATGCCATTACCATCAAAGATAAAACAATCACAAGAAGTACGAAGGTTAAAAATTCCTTCTAGAATCGCTGGCCCTTCTCTAAAAGAGAGATAACCTGGTATGTAAGGAAACTTAATACAAACTCGGTAATTTTTTCTCTCTATAAGTCTTAAACTTCTAAAGTCTAAAACACAGATACACACCTGAGCTTCTTCCCCTCGGAAGGAGATATCAGCTCCCCCTATAGTTTCAATCTTTTTTAATCTATCTCTCAAATCGATACGCTTCCTCAACTCCTCTTGAATAAAATCAAACAATCTTTTCTCCCCCGGCGTAATCATCTAAGGCCAAGACGTAGTCTTTCAGTACTTTTATCCCTTGACAAAGGTCCTTTATCTTCACATACTCGTTAGCGGAATGTGCGCATCCTTTTGAACCAAAACCAAAACAGAAACCTTCTATCCCTTTCTCGCTTAAAAAATTGATTACTGTAGCTCCTAAACTCGCTTTATAGGAAATTTTAATTTTGTGCTTCTTTAGCACTTTTCTCATCAACTTTATAAGAAAGTGCTCCTTTGCTATTTCCAAAGGTTTTTGATGAGCTAAAATTTTTATTCTGTATTTCTTAATATATTTCTCTATAATTTTTCTAAGTTTTTTTTCTATACTCTTTTTATTCATCGAAGGTATATACCTTATATCTAGTTCAAAAAAGTTAAAACCTGCTACAATATTTACCTTCTCCCCTCCAGAAATCCTTCCAATATTTATAGTAGGTCTTTTTAAAAGAGGATGAACTTTATTTTCCCAATTTTCTTGAAGAAGTTCATTTAAAATATGCACAGACTTTTCTATAGCATTTACTCCCCTCTCAGGATATGCTCCGTGAGCTTCTTTACCAAAAATTTCTACACGTAAGTGAAGTAATCCTTTTTGAGCAACTACAATTTCGAAATCATCACTATCCAAAACTAATCCATAATTTATCTTTCCTAAGTGATTAAGAAGAGGCTTTATTCCCACTTTACTACCCGTTTCTTCATCAGCAGTAAAAGCTATAATCAAATCTAAATTCTTCAATCTTATCCTTTTTTCTCTTAGCAACTTAATAAGATAGAGAGCTACGGCCGCATTTCCTTTATCATCGGTGGCTCCTCTACCGTATATCCTTCCTCGATAAATTCTTCCCGAGAAAGGAGGGAAACGCCATTTTCCTGAAGGAGGAACAGTATCTATGTGAGGGGTGATAAGAAGTTTTTTCTTAGATCTAAGAGAGGGAATTTTACATACTAGGTTAGGTCTATTTTTCTCAAACTCATACACCTTGGGTGTAAACTTTAAATTCTTGATGTATCTTTCTATAAAAAGAGCTATTTCTTTTTCTTTACCAGGAGGATTGGATGAGTCTATTCTAATTAGCTTTTGTGTAAGCTTTATTAGTTCTTTGTTCATAAGCTTTTTTTAAGGAGTTAGTAAGAAACTCTCCACTAAGAGGATTATATCCTAAGTAAGAAATTAGAAAATAGGCGGTAGATGCTAAGGATCCTACTTTGTCTCCTTTAGGTGTACGCCAACCATGACCAGTATCTACGAAGCTAGCAGAAGCATAAGGAAGAGTAGGATTAGCTCTTCCTAAAGGAGAAGGGGAGTTAATTACCATTTTCTGAAGCTCATCAAAATAGTAGTTTGCTCTCTCCCAATAGTAGTTAGCTTTATCTGGGTTTTTATCTTGATAATAATTACTTAAAATCTCAAAAGCTAAAATCATCTGAGCTGTCCATTCACAAGAAATCACTCCTCCACGAGGTAAATTTCTAACTTTAGCAAAATCGAATCCTGTTACAAAAACTTCTTTATCCTTTACCTTAAAGTGAGTAGTGACACGGCAATTTTTTACAGCAAAATCCAGAATAACTTCGGGATTCATCTTTAAAGAAATCAGTTCTTGTGGTCCTAAAGCAGTGATCGACCAAGCGTAGGTATCAGTAGCAATAGTAGCATCTCCCTTTCCTCTGTTTACAGGAACACCTTTATCAGTATAAGCGTAGGTATCTATCCACTTCTTTATCTTTTGAGAAACGTCGAAATAATAAGAATTTTTGGTTAGCTCTCCCAACATTTTAAAGAAGGCATAACAGTCCAAATTATGTTCGGTAGAATACCAATGAAAATTAGGTCCGCCTCTTATACCTCCTTCTTTATCTATCATTTTCAGAAGAAAATCCCCTACTGCTTTTGCTATCTTTAAATACCTCTTCTCATTTGTTAATTTTACATAATTTAAGCTAGCCAAACCTATCCAGGCGTTTGGTCCGGAAGAGATAATATATTCAAAGACTTCTCCGTTAGTATAGTAACTGTTGTAAATAGACTTTCTATTCTCTATTTGATTAAGATAAAAATCCAAAACTTTTCTCGCTTTAGAAGTATCTTTAAAGAGAGTAAACACTATTACCGCTAAAGCTTGGTCATAGGTAAAAGCTACTCTGCTCAACTCTCTATCTCCTTCATAACTTAAAACTAACCCGCTATTTGAATCTTGACGGGTAGTTATCCATTCATACATCCCCTTTACTACCTTTTTTACATACTCGGTTTTTTCTTTTTCCAGAATCTTAACTTCCTGAGAAAGTTTACTCTTTATATCTTTTTTTTTTTTGAACTTTTCTTTTAAAAACCGATTTTCTTTCTCTAAACTCTCTATTTGAACTTTAAGTCTCCTCATTTTATTCTGAAAAGCCTGAATTATCTTTTCTTTCTCTTTTACCTTCATCTCTTGTTTAAAAAGTTGCCTGTATTTAGCCTGCCAAAATGAAAGTTCATCTTTAAGAGAGGCTAATTCTTTTTCTAGCTTACTCTTTCTATCTTTCACAAATGTTAAAAGTTTAGTTTCCTCAGCTAATTGATTTCTTAACTTAGCTGATTCTTCCAAGAGAGAGTGATACTTAGCTACTAAATCTCTATTTTTTTGGAGTAACTTTTCCTCTCTCATCCAGATGAGGAAAGAAAAAAGAATAAGAATAGCTATCACTAAAGACACTACATAAGGAAAAAGTTTTTTACTAATTGCGTATCTAAAAAGAGCTCTCTTTAAAGAAGGGCTAATCTCTGTAAATTCTATCCCTAACCTACAGTGGGTGAATCTTTCCAGTTTTTCTCTCTTCTTCCAGACCACTCTCCCCTTAGCTAAGATCGGATTCTTTCGGAAAGGAACTTCTATAACTAAACAAAGGATACTTTCTTTAGTAAATCTATCCCAGAAACCCCACCATAAATCATTTACTGCCAAACATAATCCTCCCTTGCCGATGTTGTTAGTAAATCCTTGAAGGTAAGGAGTAATTTTCTTACCATCTTTATCGAGCAGGTAGAACTCTACAGGAAATACAGTAGAAATTCTAATATAATGTCTTTTTTCAAACTCTTTTTTCTTCATAGACTCTTTGCCCTCTCTATCCTCTCATTGATGGGAGGGTGAGTATAAAAGAGAAGTTTTCGCCATTTAGGTGGATTGGTTTCACTTAAATTATCTTTAGCCAACTTCTCCATACAACTTATAAAACTATCCCTTGATTGAATAACTGATAAGGTCTGCTGATCCGCTTTTTCTTCTATCTTCCTTAAGAAGAAATTTTCTATGGGAGTAAAAATAAAATTAAGAATAATTATAAAGAGCAAGATTAAAGGTAAAAGTCTAGGATGATAAAGCTCTAAACCTATGGAATCAACAACCTTGCCAAGAATTAAGTTTAAAAACAAAAACATAAAGAGTAAGCTACCCCCTACAAGGAATATAGATTTTAACGTATCTTTGTTTTTTATATGAGCAAACTCATGGGCACACACAACTTCTATCTCTTGGGGAGTATATCTAGTTAAGAGATTATCTGCTAAAACTATACGTTTTGAGTTACCTAACCCAATAACAAAGGCATTGGCCTTTTTAGTTTTCCTAGAAAAATCAGCTTCCCAAATATCTTTTATCTTTTATCCAAAAGTATGTGCCAAGTTATTAATGGTTTCTTTAAGGGAAGGCTCCTCTATTTTTCTTAACTTAAAGAAGAGAGGTAAAATTAGATAAGGAGAAATCTTTGCTAGTACAAATGTGAAGAAAAACCATACTATCCATACCAATAGCCACCACAGTTTTGTTACTTTCAGAAAAAAGTAAAAAATTTCTCCCAGAATCAAAAATATTAAAAATTCTACTATAGTAGCTTTTAAAAAATCTTTAAACCACCCGCCAAAAGTTTGAGAAGAAAGATTAAACCTTTTCTCTACTAAGTAACTATCCACCCAACTAAAGAGGAACTTTACTAAAGAAACGATAGCAAAAAGTATGCTTAGATATATAGTTACTTTTGGGTAGTAATTTAAATTTTCTACTAACTGCTCAACTTTCCAAGGGAAGCCACTCTTAAATAAAAGAAAAAGTAGAGCTAATACACAGCTAAGTTTAGCAAAAAATAAGGTGTTTTTAAGAAGATGATAGGGCTTTACCTTTTCCTTCTCTCTATTCAAGGTTTTATTCTCTTCAGCTTCTGAAAAAAATCTTTAAATGGCAAATAATTTCTTAACGGTTCTAAATCTGAATCTCTTAAGATATAGGAGAAATCATCATATCCTAGAAGAACTGCCTTTTTTAATTCTTCTAAAGCCTCGTCCAACCTTCCTAAAAGGGAAAGGCTACAAGCTAGGTTATAATGCACTACTGGGTCTTCGGGCTTTAACTTTACTAATTTTCTATCAATCTCTAACCCCTCTTTATAAAATCCCTTACGTGTGTAGGCATCTCCTAAACAGGTGAGTGCTTGGACAAAATTCGGTCTGTGCTGAAGGAGTTTTTCATAAAAAGTAATTTCAAAATCCTTTCTTCTACTTCTTCTCCTCATACTCTAATCTTTTTTCTCTAAGATTACTTCGCTCTTTAAAACATAAAATACATTTTTTAGCTTCTCTCTAAACAAAGCATAATCTTCTAAGTTTACGAATCTTTTCTTTAAAACGAATTTTTGGAGAAATTCAAGTTTATGCTTTTGGGGGTGGTAAGTATAATCGAGTTGAAAATCAAACCACTCGGTAGTTAAATTAATAGTGTTGGGTAAATACTTTACTCTTAAATTAGAAGGAAGTTTTACTGTTACTTTAGCTTGGCGAGTAAATACTCCTCTAAAATCTATAGGAAAATTTCTTCTCTCCTTAGCTATGAGAGAATGACTTAAATCTATCTCGTTAAGGGCAGGAATAATTCTTAAATTTTTTGCAGGCTTAAGAAATTTCTCTGCTGTGAATGTATAGATTAACTTAGGAAACTTGCTGAAATCTTCCACATTCTCTATATGGTAATCCAACAATTTAGCAAAAGGGGAAATTTCTGTTATTCTCTTTTTTATATCTTCCCTTATCCTTTGTGGATGAGTATATTTAAGGTAGTACCTTTGATAGGAAGCATAACAACCTCTGGAGGTTACTTCTCTCTTTATAAATGCGTTTTCTTTTTCGTCTATCGTAATTTCCATACAATAAAGAATATGTGTATTTTTAAGAAGGGGTGTTTTTACAATTTTAAATCCCTGGGAGGAAAAAAGCAACACTTCTCTATTCTGATCAGAAAGAGGTAAATCACCAAAGGCGGTAGTCTGACTTGTAGGATCCATAAAAATTAACTCTCCTCCTAGATTTACTGCACAGATAGCATGGTTAAAAACTAAAGAAGGGAAATCTTTTTGTAGAGAGTAAGCTTCCTGAGTAGGAATAAGTACGGGAAAACTCTCTAATCCTGCTTCTCTAAGAAGGGCTACCAAAAGGATTGCTTGATCTTTGCAATCTCCGTAACGATTTAAAAAAACTTCTTGCGCTTGATGAGGTTCATACCCACTTTCTCCATACTCTACAGCAACATAGCGAATATTTTTTGCCACATACTCATACAACCTCTTCGCCTTCTCATAACCACTGTTAGCTCCTCTTATAAGGGTTGCTACCAACTCTTTCATCTCCTTAGAAAGAGTTAATTTATCTTTATATAGAGAGCACCACCAATTATAAATTTCCTCCCAATCCTGAAAGGAAGAGATTAGAATAGTAGGATTAACCAAAGAAAAGGGAGGCATCTTTCTCTCAGGAATAATAGGAGAAATTTTCTCAAAATGCCACCAATAAATCTTATGACCTTCATCTTCTCTAACCTGAGGCTCTAAAACTACATCTTTAGCATACTCCTTATTTAAAATCTTAAATTTTGCTTCCCTATGTTTAGGTAGAACTAGTCTAAAATTAGCCTTGTAGATAGGATACTTTTCTTTCAGACGATAGAAAAAAGAGAAATCATCTCCATTTATAAGCTTAGAAGAATAAATTTTAATTTTGTACTCTATAAGTGAATCTACTTCTACCCCGGGCAAAGAAATAATGAAAGCTCTGGCATTACTATAAAGAGGGTAGTTTAAGTACTTAGTTACATCTCTTATATTTTCTCTACCCGCATAAATTAATTTACCTTGAGGAGTAATTGTGCGGGCAAACTCTAATTCCACTCTCTCATAGGTTGAATCGTATCCAATCTCTACCTCAGCTAACTTTTTACCTCTTTCTTTTAACACCTTCTCTATCACATGTAAAGTGGTGAAAGATGTGTTAGTAGAAGTAATCTCTATACTCTCATCTACTAAAAGAATTACACCCGCCTCCTCTTGTATTTGCTGTAAAAACTGCTGGGATTGGGAAACTATTTCTTTAACATAGGGAGGTAACTCTCCTTCTACTTTTGCTTTTATATTTTCTAAATGTTTTTGAGCAAGCTTTTGAAAGGGAAGAGTTACTTTCTGATACACTTCTACTGCCTGGGAATACAGATTTTTTTTCTCTAAAACTAATCCGTAAAGATAGAGAGCCTCTGGAGAAGTAATTTTTTCTTTTATTTGATTAAACACCTCCAGAGCCTTTGAATAATCGTGTAACCGAGTTAATGCCTTAGCATAAAGACTCCTTGCCAAGAGACTTTTTTCCTTCTCCAAAAGCTTAACCACTTTCTCATATTCCTTAAAATGATAGTAAAACTTAGCAAGTCTTAATCTCAATTCAGAATCCTGAGGATTTCTATCCAGAAGAGATTGATAGCGAGAAACTGTTTTTTGATAGGCTTGATAAAAATTATCTAAGGAAGAAGTGCAACTTAAAGAAAAGATTATAAAAACAAAAAAGACTATTCTAAGCAATAATCCTAATGACATCTTTTATAGGCTGACCTTTATAGATACCTAATTTTTTTGCTTCTCTCGATAAAGCAAAAACTTGCGCTTTTAAAAGACTACCTATACTATCAACCCCTTTTACCTTCACAGCAACTTCTCCAAACTTGTCAGCAGTTTTTAAGTTAAGGTATCCACACATAATATAACCATTCTTTCCTACTAACCCTACTAACTTTTTCTTACCTAGAGGAATACAAAATCCTTTTAGTATCTTTTTCCCTATTTTTACTTTCTTATGACCCACAGTTTTTAAGAAATCTCTCTATTCTTATAATTGCTTCCTTTAAGTTTTCTAAAGAGTTAGCATAAGAAATCCTTATAAATCCCTGATAAGAAGCGCCAAAAGCCTTCCCTGGAACTACTGCCACCTTTTCTTCTAAAAGAAGTCTCTTGGCAAACTCTAAAGAATCCATTTTATACTTTTTCAAGGAAGGAAAACAATAAAAAGCACCTTCAGGTTTTACTGTAGCTAAACCAATTCTATTTAACTCCTTCACAATAAAATCTCTACGGCGTCGGTACTCCTTAACCATAGCATCTACCTCTCCTCGACATTTAAGGGCTTCATCTCCAGCAATTTGAGAAATTATAGGAGCGCAAAGCATATTAAAAGAATGAATTTTTGTCATCCCCTCAATTATTTTTTTAGGACCACAAGCATAACCTATTCTAAATTCTGTCATTGCCCATCCTTTAGAGAATCCATTAAGAAGAATAACCTTAGATTTAGCACCTTTAAGAGAAGCTAAAGGAATGTGGGGTTCTCTATAGACTATCTCTCCATATATCTCATCACTTATTACTACTACATCTTCCTTTGACAAAACACTCCATATTTTTTTTAACTCTTCCTTAGAGTAAGTCACTCCGGTAGGGTTAGAAGGATAATTTAAGATAATTGCTTTTGGTTTTTCCTTTTTCAAAATCCTATGTAGTTCTTTTGAATTTACCTTAAACCCCTCCTGAGAAGTAGTTTCAAGAAAAACTACTTTCCCTAAATTCAGCTCTACCAAAGCAGGATAAGCTACATAATGAGGGCTCACTACTACTACTTTATCTTGAGGGTCGATTATGGTTCGCAGAGCTAAATCTAAACCCTGGCTTACTCCTACAGTAATTAGAATTTCATTCTCAGGATTGTAACTTAACCCATACTTTTTCTTCAAATAACTAGCTATGGTTCTTCTTAAAATTTTTAATCCCTTGTTGGAAGTATAAGAAGTAAAACCCTCCTCTAAAGCAGTTATTGCCCTTTCTCTTACTCTCCAGGGAGCTATAAAATCAGGCTCACCTACCCCTAAGGAGATAATATTGGGTTTGCTTAGAACTAAATCAAAAAATTCTCTAATTCCTGAAGGGGGAATTTTTTCTACTCTTTTAGAGATCATCTCAGTAGGTAATAGTTAACCTTTTATTTTTCTCTTCTTTTACAAAAATCACTCCATCTTCTTTGTACTTTTTCAACATAAAGTGAGTAGTGGTGCCCTTAACACTACTTAGAGGTGCTAACTTTTCAGAAACAAAGCGAGCCACGGTTTGAATATCTTTTCCTTCTACTACCAAAAGTAAATCATAAGTACCGGAAAGAAGGTAACAACTTTTGACTTCAGAAAAGCGGTAAATCCGCTGGGCAATATTATCAAAACCTACATCTTTCTGAGGAGTAACTCTTACTTCAATGAGAGCTACTACAGGAGTTTCTTCTTTAAGACGCCCCTTATTTATTATTGTCTTATACTTAGCGATGATGCCTTTCTTCTCGTATTTTTTTATCGCTTCCTCTACCTCTCTTTTACTCTTTTTAACTAACCTAGCTAAATCCTCAATGGATATTCGGGCATTTTCTTCTAGAATCTCCAAAATCTCATCCATACTCTCCTCCTTACTTATAACCTAACTTAACAATTTCTCTTTCCCCATAGGTATAATAAATCCTGCAAGCCCCCCTCAAAAGAAACCATATAAGGACCTAAGGAAGTTGTAGGAGTGCACTTTCTTCCAAACTGAGGACACATCTGAGGGAAAATTTTTCCTTTAATTACCTCTCCACATAGACAGTTATCCACAGATGATTTTTTACAAAAAGTATCCTTAACCAGAGAACGAGCATCAAAACTAACATAACCCTTCTTTAAAGAAAGCCCACTCTTTTTAATTACTCCTAAACCCCTACGTTTACATCCTTCAAAAAAATCTATCCTTATCTCCTTCTTTATTCCCCCTGCGGAAGCTACTGCTTTTTCCTTATTAATGGCTATAATCTTCATAGGATAAGCTAAGCACATCTAAATCCTCCTACTTGCAGCTACCACCTGACCTATAGAGATGGAGGCGTCACTACAGGAAAATCGTCTATGGGTATACACAGCAAAATCTACTTTTTTTAACAGTCTAGTTGCCAAATTTAGAAGTAATCTGTTTTGAAATACTCCTCCACTTAAAACGACTTTGTTCAGTTTATAATTTTCCCTTATTTTAACACATATATCTTTTATAATGCAAGCCAAAGTATAATGAAAATTGTAAGCTATCCGTTCTTTTTTCTTCTTTTTAGTTAAATCTTCTACTACCCTAAAATAATTGGCTCCCCTCTTACCTTACAACTTTTATCTCCTTCTATTTTAAAAGGATAAGAAGAGAAGAATGGGGGCGACGCATACTAGCAATTACTTCTCTTTCTTTTTTACTTATATAACAAAACCCTTGAATTACCTCTAATCTATCTGTCATTATAGCAAAAGGCTTGGTAGGTTTTTCTTTCACTTTCTCTTAATAACTTAACTGTGGCAATATTTGTAGCATCACAAGCTATATGGTAACCTCCAATTCCTTTTATCCCAACAATTCTTCCCTGAAAAAGAAGGAAAGCAACTTTCTCTAATATCTTCTGAGGATCCTTAGTAGAAAGGTAATTGACTTTACCTTTTGTAGTTTTCGTTAACTTTATTATGGGATCACATTTAAAACAGCCATTAGGTTGAGCGTGAAAGCGACGGTTAGAAAAGTCATAATACTCTTTTCTACACTCATTACACATCTTAAATTTTCTCATCGTGGTATTTCTTCTATCGTAGGGAAAGTCTTTAATAATCGTATAGCGAGGCCCATA
>QNCE01000012.1 GCA_003644405.1 Candidatus Omnitrophota bacterium
CTTAAAACCCTGTTGGAAGAATTTTGCGGAGATAAATTTACCATTTTTAAAAGTGAGAGTATCTGTAAAACTATCACCTTTGTAAGTGAGAGGTGTTACTTTTATCCCCCACTCCGTATTATCCAAATCTTTAACTTCTCTTATAGAGAGTGGGAGTACCTTTATGTTTTCCCCCTCTATTTTACCCTTCTCTTCCTTTAGTTTTAAAACAGTAAGTATACTAGCAGCGGAAACTATGAGAAGAGCTATACCTACAGAGGTATATATTTTTCTTGAACCTTCTATCTCTTTGAATTCCCCTTTACTTTGGAGTTTCTCCTTTACTTTTTTTACAAACTCCTTAGAGCCTAAAATTCCTCCTCGCTGAAGACGCTTATGTAAATCACTAATTTCTTCCTCTCTCTCTATTCTTTTTAAATAACTCTCATAACTGAAGCCTTCTAAAAGGGATAAAACCTCCTTAACTTCTTCTCCCTCACCACCTTCTTTATATAGGTGATAACTGGAGTAAAGATAACTTTGGATATCAGAAACTAACCCTATCCTTAGAGGGTTAAGGTGGATATGGGTAATAAGTCTCAACAGATACGGTTGCTTTTCTACTATCGTGGCTTTAAATCTTTCTCGAAAAAGATGACCCCGTCGGTTATATCGATTATTAAAATACTTAGAGTAGGCGGTATTTAAACTACGCATAATTTCAGAAATACCTATCTCTCTAGTAGATTCAATAAGTAGATGTAAATGATGAGGAAGTAATACGTAAGCAAAGAGCTTAAATCCATATTCCCTTTTATATTTCTCTAAAAGTTCTAGGTACATTTGATAATCCTTTTTTTCTCTAAACAACTCTTCGCCATGGATTCCTCGACAGGTAACATAGTAAATAGCCCCCTCAATATAAACTCGTGGTAACCTGGGCATCTATCTCTGGCACCTTTTAGTTTTTTTTTGAATTATGTCTGGCACCTTCATATAAACCAAAAAAAATATCCAGGCAAATCGCCTGGATTCCTTAACTTTAGGAATTCGGCAACCTGCCTACCCCGCTCCACTCCGAGTAATACTCTCGAAGTACTCGGGACGCACGGCTTTGCGCCCTCGTGTTACCACGAGTTTGCCTTTTTCGATTCCTCCTAATTTTCAATTTGTCATCTAAAGTATAACACACCTTTCTTTGCTATGTCAAGATTAGGAAGGAATTTTATAAAATTTATAAAAGAAAAAGAGGGGTACTCTTCTCTAGAGCACCCCTCTTTAGATTGTATTTCCTTTTTTAGACAAATTTACTTCTTACAAACTTTAATCAACTCTAGAAGAGCGAAGGCTATAGCAATCAAAAGGCAAATCTGAGTAACTGAAAGAAAAGTTGCCGAAGCAACTCCTCCTGGCAAAATTCCTACAGGCTTTAACATTATTCGAGAAATTATCCCTAAAATTAAACTAATCCCAGCACCGATTAGAGCTAAGATAATTACTACTCGCATACTCCCTCCTTTTTACTTATTGTTTTTATCTATTATAACTCCCTTTTAGAAATAAAGTCAACTACCTTTTACTAAAAGCGCAAATTCCTTCATTTTTCTCTCTTACCTTCCCAGATACTCCAAAAGTTTTTCTTAGTCTCCTTTTTTAGCCCAAACTTTCACCGGTAAGCATCGTAAGAGCCTGGAGGTATCTTTGTGTAGTCTGATTCACTATCTCTTCAGGAAGATTAGGAGCAGGGGGCTTTTTATCCCATCCTAAACTCTCTAAGTAATCACGAACAAACTGCTTATCAAAGCTAGGTTGAGGCTTTCCTGGAAGATAGGCTTCCTTGGGCCAGAAGCGTGAAGAATCAGGTGTTAAAACTTCATCAATAAGGATAATATCGCCATTCAAAAAACCAAATTCAAACTTTGTATCAGCAATAATTATCCCTTTTGACTCTGCATACAAACAAGCTCTCTTATAGAGAGAAATACTTACTTCCTTCAATGTAGTAGCTACCTTTTTTCCCACCACTTTCTCAATATACTCTTGAGTCACATTCACATCATGACCACTTTCTTCTTTCGTTGCAGGAGTAAAAATTGGATAGGGCAACTTATCTGACTCTTTTAATCCTGCAGGTAATTTTACTCCACATATAGATTGCGTTTTTTTATACTCTCTCCAAGCAGAGCCAGATAAGTATCCTCTTACTACACACTCTATAGGAATAGGACGCACCTTCCTAACTAACATTGAACGCCCAACTAAAACTTCCTTATATTTCTGCAACCTCTCAGGAAATTCTTCTATCCTAGTAGTAAGAAAATGATTAGGAATTATATCCTTTGTAAATTCAAACCAAAAAGCCGAAAGCTTAGTTAAAACTTTCCCTTTATAAGGAATAGGAGTAGGCAAAACTACATCAAAACAAGAAATCCTATCCGTAGCTATCATTAAAAATTTGTCACCAAGGTCATAAATCTCTCTTACCTTTCCCCGTTTAAAAAAATCAATATCAGGAAGTCGAGTAAATTTTATAACTTTACTATTCATTAATCACTTCCTATTATCTTTCTTACTTTCCCATTTACCAGGAGAAATATAATCTCCATACCTCTTCTGTGCCTCTCTCAATCTCTCCTGCTGAGCTAAAAGGACTTCCCAAAGGACAGCCGGTGTATCTTCTACTTCTGTTTTGTATATTTGAAGAATTCGCTCTATCTTATCTAAATTTTCAGGAACCCTTAAAGTGAACTGCTGAAGGTAATCTTGATAAGAATAATCTTTATTAAGAATTTCTTTAAATAACCTTTTAAGGTCTTGATATTTAGGAATATACCCTGTAGGAGTTTCAATAGCTTCTATATCTTTATTCACCCGTAACTCCATCCACTTTATCCAAACTCTCTTATCTTCCATAGCAGTTAAATACTTACCATTTTCCCCTTTCAAAAAATAGTTGACAGCAAAAATTATGGGAGGATTGCTTACCCCCTCAGTAAATTTGATATGATTTTCTATGTATCTTCCTAAAGGAATAGAAAGAAAGTCGATATTCGACATAGGATTGAATTCTCTTACTCCCTCCTTTCCTAAAGTAGCGGATGTTGTTTCTGACTCTAAAGAAGCGCCCATAGTTATAACTCCATGAACCCAATTAAACGACTCCTGCACAGGAGGCCATATACAAGAATCCCTACCTCCATAAATAATCCCTTTAATCTCCACCCCTTGAGGATTATCCAGCTCAGAATCCACATTCTTGAGAGCATAAAGACTAACGGTGTAGCGTGCATTCTTATGGGCATAAAGGATTTCTCTACCTTGGGCATCTTTTTTTCCGAGATACCACTGGCCAGAATAATTTATCCCTTTGGAAGGAGTCGGACGCCCATCTCCTAACCAGAAAGGGATACCTTCTTTGGTAATAAGTATATTAGAGAATATCACCTCTCCAGGAGAATTTAAAACTTCCCAGATTATAGGGTCATCCTTAGGATTAACATCACGAATGATACAAAAAATTCCACATTCTACGTTGGCAGCGTATACTTTCCCATCTTTTTTCCTCAAGTAAGCTATATCATCGCCAACGATACTCTCTCCTGGCAACATTGCTGTGGAAGTTTTCCCGCAGGCACTAGGAAAAGCTCCTGTAAAATAAGTTTTTCTTCCTTTTGGACCCCTAACTCCCATAATTAACATATGTTCAGCAAGCCAACCCTCTTTATCTGCTTTTCTTATCGCTAATCTTAAAGAAAGTTTCTTTAATCCTATAGTATTGCCTCCATATTGGGTATTTACGCTATAAACTGTATTCTCCTCAAGATCAATATAAATCCTTCTTTTTTCAATATTTTTACTAACGCCATTCTTCAGCTCTCCTGCGCTATGAACATACTTGAAAAAGCCTCTTGAGCTACTAAACTTTTTGAACTGCCTGTAACCAGGCCGATACAAAATGTATTCGGAGTGAGCTACATAGCTTGAATCGGTTATCTGAACACAAGGGATGGAAAATTCAGAATCTGTTGGCCCAAGGCAAAAAAACAACACAAACATTTCTTTCCCCTGCATACTATTCTCAAAAAAAGAATGAATCTCTCTTATTCCTACTTCTTTCTCTATAGTATTAAATGACTCTCCTAAGTACATCCCTTTGGACAAAAGATAACGAGTATTTTTCTTATCTCTTGCTTGATCGTAGTAGCCATCGAAATGCACAGTGTGACCTTTTATCTTAAGCGGTATTTCTTCTCCACATTCTATGGCTTTATTTGTTATATATTCTCTATCTCTCTGAGAATCATCACACACATAGACTGAAATAGGCTTACATAACTCTACATATTTACCAATAAACTCTAACAGACTAGGGGCACCAAGATCGATAAGTTTTTGATAGCTTTGGTTACTGCACTTATCCCTAAGGAGCTGATGATACTTCTCCTCCATTATCTACTATCTACCTCCTTTCCTCTGTGAAGAAACAAGATAGAAGAAAAAGTATAAACTCTATTAAAATCTACCTCTTCTGCCTCTTATCCCTATCTTAAGAAGATCCTAAGATAAATGCTATCGGTTTTTATAATTTTATAAATAAAAACCATCTTTTGCAAGCCTTTTATATTTTGGAAAGAAAGAATATCTTTAATATTGATTTTCTCCCTCGTTATGGTATTCTTAAGAAAATGAAGAAAATTATCCTTATTTTGGTTTTCCCTATTTTCTTTCTCTCATCTCTTTTGGTGAAAGCCCAACAGCTAAAGTTAATAACTATCAATGATTACATAATTGGACCTCCTACGGTTGAGTATATTAGCCGTGCATTAAAAGAAGCGCAAGAAGATAATGCTATTTTAATAATTCAGTTAGATACTCCCGGAGGGTTGCTTAAATCTACCCAAAAAATTACTAAACTCTTTCTAAATTCTCCTGTTCCTGTAGTAACCTACATCGCTCCTAAAGGAGCAAGGGCAGCTAGTGCAGGAGTATTTATAAGTTACGCCTCCCATATCTTAGCTATGGCTCCCTCTACTCATATAGGGAGTGCGCATCCTATCCTAGGAGGGGGAAGCTGGGGGAAACTTTCTAAAGAAGTGAAAGAAAAAATTATAAATGACACTTTAGCTTGGGCAGAAAACCTTGCTAACCAAAGAAATCGACCAGTAAAATTTATTAAGGAGGCGGTAAGGAAAAGCATCTCCATAACTGAGAAGGAAGCAAAAAGGCTAGGAATTTGTAAAATTGTAGCTAAAAATCTGGAGGAGCTGAAAGAAAAACTTGAGGGAGTAAAAGTAAATATTAATGGCAAAACACTTTCTCTTGCAACCAAGAATTCATCTATACAAACAATTCCTTTCTCAGGCCGAGAAAAGTTCTTAAATATCATAATTGACCCCAATATTGCCTATCTTCTTCTTACCTTAGGATTCTTAGGACTAATCTTTGAAGTCACTCATCCTGGTTTTGGCTTTCCAGGGATTGCTGGAATTCTTTGTCTTATTCTCTCTCTTTATGCTTTAACTATCCTTCCTGTAAACTATGCAGGGATAGCTCTCATAATCTTAGGAATAATCTTCTTAGTCGCTGAAGCTTTCACTCCTACCTTTGGGATGCTTACTCTGGCAGGTATAACCTCTCTCTTCTTGGGATCACTGTTTATGTTTAACCAACCTCACCTTGTGAAAGTATCTTATAAAATATTTGTGCCAGTAATTTTATCCTTTGTTCTCTTAAGCTTATTTCTATTAGGTAAAGTTATCTCTTCACAAAGACAAAAGCCAAAGACAGGGGTAGAAGGTTTGGTAGGAGAAGAGGGTATTGCTCTAACCGATATAGATAAGGAAGGGAAGGTATTAATCCACTCTGAGGTTTGGAATGCCTTTTCTTCTGATAAAATAAAAAAGGAGGAGAAAGTAGTGATAGAGAGAGTAGAGGGACTAAATTTATTTGTAAAAAGGAAGGAGGCTTAGATGGTTAAATTAGTAATTATTATTCTCTTCTTTTACATTCTAAGTTGTATAAAAATTGTTAAAGAGTATGAGAGGGCAGTAATTTTTAGGTTAGGAAGAGTCCTTCCTAAACCTAAAGGACCAGGTATATTTTTTGTTCTCTATCCTATCGATAAGATGGTGAAACTTTCTTTACGAACTATTACATTAGATGTCCCCCCACAAGATATAATTACCAAGGATAATGTATCAGTAAAAGTAAATGCTGTGGTTTATTATCGAGTAATGAATCCTATCAAAGCAGTAATTGAGGTTGAGGATTATGACTTTGCTACCTCTCAAATCTCTCAGACTACCTTAAGAAGTGTTATTGGGCAGGTAGAACTCGATGAACTCTTATCTAATAGAGAAAAGATAAATTCTTCTCTTCAAGAAATAATAGATAGGCAGACCGATCCTTGGGGAATAAAGGTATCTTTGGTAGAAATAAAACATGTTGATTTACCTGAAGAGATGCGACGAGCCATGGCAAGACAGGCTGAAGCAGAAAGAGAAAGAAGAGCTAAAGTTATTGCTGCTGAGGGAGAATTCCAAGCAGCAGATAAGCTGAAAGAGGCTGCTACTATGTTAGCTGATCATCCTATGGCTTTACAGATGCGTTACCTTCAAACTCTTGTAGAACTTTCCTCAGAGAAATCATCAATTGTAATAGTCCCTGTACCTCTTGACCTATTTAGAGTTTTTATGGAAAAGAAAACTTAGAGTGCTAGAAAAGATGGTAAAGTTCTCTCTTGCTTTCAGTGACAAAACAAGAGAAGAAGAAGCGATAAAAGAAATTTCTCTCAAAACAAAGTATGTATTACCTAGAAAGATAAATTTTGCTCTAATTTTTTTTACCCCTCATTACCGAAGCACGCTTCTCCATTACATAGTAAGCATTACTATGCAGCCAGAAAATATTGTTCAGATATGCACTCCTTTCTTAATATACGAAAATAAAATAGTTGAGAAAGGGGTAGTCTGTGTATGTATGGAGTTAGGAGATGAAAAGCTAGGAGTAGATTTTGTAAAAACTCAACAAATAAGTAAAATAGAAGTCTCCTTAAGACGTTTGGTAAAAAAACTAAAAAGGTATACCTATCTATTTAGTTTCCTACCATCCTCTATAGACCCCTATACTTACTTACACGGAATAAAGCTAAGTTTAGGAAAGTATGCTAAAATACTCTGCGGAGGATATACTCTCTATAGTGAGAGCTCTCAGTTAATAAAAGGCGAGGAAGAAGACAGTATTACTCTTATTGGTTTAGGAGAAAATATTAAAGTATTCCATAGAAAGGTAAATGGTTTCTTGCCCTTAGGAGAAAGTTTTACCTTTACCAAAGTGGATGAGGAAAGAAGACTTATTTTAGAGATAGATAACAAACCTGCTATAGAAATCTACCGAAAGTATCTAGGAGACAAATTTGAGATTTTAAAGAAGAATGAACTTTTTTATCTCTATCCCTTGGGGACAAAGAGCAATGGAAACTACAAGCTGGTGAGTATAAAAGAAATTCTTGGGGACGAATCTCTCTTCTATTTAGGAAATATATCTCCTGGAGAGAAAGGCAAGATTATGGTGCTTAAAGAGAACCTCTTATTGGAAAATACTAAAAAGATAGTAGAAGAAGAAAAAAATAAATACTCACCTCGCCTAGTTATTATCTTTGACTCTATGGTAAGAAGAAAAATCCTAAAGAGTAAAGATAACGAGGAGAAATATCTTATAAAAGAAATTCTTGGGAAAGAAACCAAGGTAGTAGGAGCTTACTTTGACTACCATATTGGCTCCCGAGAAGCCTTTGAGGAATTAGCCATTGAGGAAGGGAATATGTATTTAACCTTTTGGCAATGATAAAATCTCTTACTTTTATCAATCTTCCTTGGGGATTAACTATCCTCTTAAGTGGTATCCTATGTGGATTTTTATTCTATATCTACTATTATCTACATCATAAAATATATCCTCTAAAGAAAGATTTAAACAACTTAGAAAGAGAACTCAAAGAACTTGACCATCAAGCAAAGTTGATTATTCAAAGTGATATAGAATCAAAACTTTACCGGGAAGCAGTAGAGGATAAATTGAAAAAACTATCTTTTCTTAAGAACTTCATCAATAACTCCTTAAATATTCTTGATAGAGATGAATTATTCCAGCAGATAAGTGAGAAAGTAATTCGAGATATGGGGTTTGAGAAAGCCCTAATTGTCCTTTTTGGCACTCTAGAGGAAAAAGTAAATATCAACTTTTCTAAAAATGAATCCGATGTAATAAAGCACTTCATTGAAAGAAATAGAGAAAATCTTTTATCTTTACCGTTAGTTTCCCCTGAACTAGAGATCGCTAAAGAACTAAAAAAGAATTTGAATTTTGAAGAATTCTTACTTGGCCCTATCGTTAGTGGAACACATATTTATGCTTTTCTTTTTGTAAGTAAATGTATAATTGAAGGGGGAATGAGTGAAGCGGAAAAGGAAGTCTTCTCTATCCTATGCATGTATTTAGGACAATGTTTAGATAATATAAAGTCCTTTGAAGCCCTCTATCAGGCAGGAGAAGAATTGGAAAATAAAATTAAAGAAAAAACCTTTGAACTTACTAAAACTTTAAAAGAAATAGAAAAAATAAGTAAAATGAAATCAGACTTCATTTCTAGTGTTTCTCACGAGTTAAGAACACCTCTTACTTCTATAAAAGGATTCTCCTCTCTATTAGTTGCAGAAAAATTTGGAAAACTTCCACCTCAGGCTAAAGAGAGATTAAAAAAGATAGATGATAATGTCAATAAATTAGTAGATATGGTAAATACCCTTCTAGATATTTCTCGCATCGAGTCTAGAAGAATAGAAGTAAAGATTGCTCCTTATGATATAACTAAATTGGTGAAGGACACCGTAGACTTTCTCCTCCCCCAGATAGAGAATAAAAATATAAATTTAAACATCGATACACCTTCTTCTCTCTATGTCTATATGGATAAAAATTTGATTGAAAGGGTTCTTATCAACCTTGTCAACAACGCTATTAAGTTCACACCTCCTAGAGGAGAAATTACTGTAAGGTGTACAAAATCAAACTCTAAAGTAACAGTCTCTGTAAAGGATACGGGATGTGGAATACCCAAGGATGATTTAGAAAAGATCTTCCAAGAATTTTACCGTGCAGACAATCCTATCAATAGAGAAGTAAGAGGCACGGGTCTAGGGCTTTCCTTAGTAAAGAGAATAATTGAACTTCATAAAGAAAAGATATGGGTTGAATCAGAAGTAGGTAAAGGAACTACTTTTCATTTTACTCTTACGGAGGCAAAAAATGTATAAATTGAAAGTCTTGGCTGTAGATGATGACCCTGATATTTTAGAATTAATTGAGGCTACCTTGGAAGACGAGTATGAAGTTATGAAAGCTTCTTCCGGAGAGGAAGCACTAAGCAAAGTAAAAGAATCTTCTCCTGATGTAATAATTCTAGATTATATGCTTCCTGACATTGAAGGACCAAAGATTTGCGAAAAGCTAAGAGAAGATCCTCTCTTTATTCACATCCCTATTCTTATGCTTACAGGAAAAGGAGAAACAGAAGATAAGGTAAGAGGATTGGATGCAGGAGCTGATGACTATATGGTAAAACCATTTTCTCCTGATGAGTTATCAGCGCGAATAAGAATGCTTATAAGAAGATCGAGCATAAATTTAGATGCTAATCCACTCACACGTCTTCCTGGCAATGTTACTATAACTGGAGAATTGGGAAAAAGGATAAAATCTAAGGAGAAGTTTGCTGTCCTCTATCTGGATATAGATAACTTCAAAGCTCTAAATGACTACTATGGATTTGAAAGAGGCGACGAAGTGATAAAAAGTTTGGGAAGAATTCTCCTAGAAGTGATAAGGAAGTGGGGAGGAACTAACGACTTTGTCGGTCATATAGGAGGCGATGACTTCGTAGTACTCACTTCCCCTCACAGAGCTGAAAAAATCGCTCAGGAAATAATAGCGGAATTTGAAAAAGTCTCTCCTAACTTCTTTGATGAGAAAGAAAGACTCCAAGGATTTATAGAAACCATAGACAGAATGGGGAATAAAAGAAAATTTGGATTTTTAACTATCTCCATTGGTATCATAACCAATCTCCACCAAGAATTCAACCATGTAGCAGAGGTAAGTGCTAAAGGCGCTGAATTAAAAGAATTTGCCAAAAAAATTCCTCAAAGCAAATATATATTTGATCGCCGGTCCTCTTAATCTGATTTTGCCTTAGGAAAATAATGAATTTATTAAGAGCTTGTTTTTCTCTTTCTTTTTCGGGAAAGGGATAATAACTTGTCCTTTATAGTTGCTCTCTTCTCTTTAATAAGACGGGGGATGCTTTTTTGCCGACGAGTAACTTTTTCTCTAGCCACCTTAATCAAAAATTACTGTTTTATTATTGTAAACAAGAATCTTTCTTTCTAGATGCCATCTCACTGCTCTACTTAAAACTATTTTCTCTAAATCTTCTCCTTTTCTTCTTAAATCCTCTAAAGAATCACGATGGCTCACTCTTACCACATCTTGCTCAATTATGGGACCGGCATCTAGCTCTTCAGTTACATAGTGACTAGTAGCTCCAATAATCTTTACTCCTCTTAAATGAGCCTGGCGATAGGGAAACTTACCTATAAAGGCAGGAAGAAAAGAATGATGAATATTAATAATTCTATTGGGGAAGGAATCCACAAATTGCTTAGTGAGAATCTGAGTGTATCTTGCTAAAACTACCAAATCCACGCTGTTCTCCTTAAGGAGCTGAAGCTGACGTCTTTCCTGTTCACTCTTGTTCTCCTTAGTGATTGGGAACTCAAAAAACTTTATTCCAGAACTCGTAGCTATATCTTTGGCTAAAGAGTGGTTACTTATAATTAAAGGGATTTTGCACTTAAATTGTCCTTCACGATATCTTAGAAGTAAATCGTAAAGGCAATGGAGATGCCGAGAAACAAAAATTGCCATAACAGGAATCTCTGAAGAAAAGTGCAAATTCCATTCCATCTTAAATTCAGCAGCTAAAGAAGAGAACTTTTGCGCAATCTTCTCTTTAGGAATTCTAAAATCCTTAAGGGACCATTCAATTCTCATAAAAAAGGTATTGGTTTCTGAATCTATATGCTGATCGGCGTGTTCAATGTTGCCATTATTCTGATAGATAAAATTGGAAACCTTAGCAACTATTCCTTTTGTATCTGGACAAGAAATCAAAAGAATGGCGTTTTCCATTTTATTACTATATTATCAGATTAAAAATAAATTTCAACCAGGGGTTGCTCTCGGTACCATATTTTCTAAATTGAATAAAAATTGACCTAGGAGAAAACAAGCAAAAATACAAAGCTAAAAGGGTCGATAGATAATCCTAAAGAAGAAGTGCAATGGTTGTATACTTTCTCAATTAATGAAGAATATGGGCATAGCTTTTCCTAAAGAATTATATACTTTCTCTATTAATAATTATAGAATAAACACTCTTTTTCAAAAAAAGAAAGAATGATTACTCCAAAAAGAATTATGCCCGATATTAATTTGAAGGAAAAAGGAAGGGTTTGAGCTCCTCCTTTTATAAGTTGAGGGTTACTTCCTAAAGTAAACCAAAGAAAATTAAAAAGTAAACCCAAGAGAATAGCTATAACGATGATACTAGTAACATAAAGATAAAAAGATTTCCTTCCTAATTTTGCTTGCACAAAAGAGAGAGTTATAGTATTAGTAGCAGGGCTGGCAATGAGAAAAACCAAATCTGCCCCGGGAGAAAATCCTTTATCTATTAAGGAAGCAGCTATAAGAATAGACCCGATGGCACACACATAAAATAAGCCATTTACCTATATCTTGAGGGGTCTCAAAGAAAGTATACTTCAAAAACTCTCGCAATTTAAAACTAGGCGAAACTCTAAAATGGTTATGCTGGTAAAAAGGAATCTCTTCCTTCTCTCCTCCTAAAAAGTGAACTAAACACCCTAAAAGTATACCACTCAAAAAAGCTCCCAGGGGTCGAAAGATAACAAAGAGAGTACCTAACAGAGAGTAGGTTGCTAAAATGGAATCAATACCTGTGGTAGGAGCAGAGATTAAAAAGATAATACACTAAAGCGATGGGCTCCTTCCTTAAAGAAGAGGACAAAGGGATTACTCCGCAGGAACATACCGGGAGAGGAATATCTAAAATTGTTGCTTTAATGATTAAACCACCCCCTTCCCCTAGATGATACCGAATAAATCTTTCCTCTAGAAAGGTGTGAAGCAAACCAGCAATTATCATACCTACAAGAAGATAAAAAGAGACCTCAAGCCACAGAGCTGTACTTTCTTTTGCAAACAGAAGAAACAAATCTATAAAAAAGTAAATTAATTACAAGTAGAACAAGAACCACCACCACAACTGTTAGATTTATTAGAAGAGATAGGCGCTCCCTTTCGAGAATCGCTAGGGGTCGACACTCTGAAAGGAGAAAATATTTTCTCTACTTTAGAAGATCTACAGTGAGGACATACTAATAAAGTCCTCTCCTCATTTACTCCTACAAGAAAATCAGACTTACCCTTACACTTCTTACAGAGATAAGTATAGATAGGCCTAGATATAAGGCTGAAAGAATTTTATTATCTCTTCCTTAGGTAATACTCCTACAACCTTACCCATTGCCTTACCTTCTTTAAAAATCATGAGAGTAGGAATACTCATTATTCCATAGTGAGTAGCTATCTGTGGTGCCTCTTCAATGTTCAACTTAGCTACTTTTAACTTTCCTTGATACTCCTTAGCAACCTCATCGATAATAGGAGCTAGCATCTGACAAGGAGCGCACCAACTAGCCCAAAAATCTACCAGAACAGGAAGAGAAGAATTTAAAACTTCCTCTTGAAAATTATCACTATCTACTTTCACTTCCATAGCTTATACCTCCTATAAACTGAAACTTTTCCTAATAACTAATCCTTTAAAATAGACTAATTTGTTCTTTTCCCCAATTAACTATCTTTTCTGCCCATCGACAGAACTTACATTCTTTAGCAAGAGGGGGCGAAGGAAGATTAAGACAGTCCACCGCCTCTTTAAAGACATGGTATACTCTCTGAGAAGATAAGGTTTTTATTCTCACTACTCGAGTATCAAAACGAACCATTCCTTCTTGGGATACCTGTGAGGGTACATAAAAAACAAGGTAAGCATAATCTCTAACTTTATATCCGTTGCTCTCGAGGAGAAAATTGTAGCAACTCATCTGAAAAGTATAGTAAGAAGCTGAGTCCTCTTTAAGTTTAAACCCTCGAGTCTTATAATCAAGAGGCACGTAAAATCCTTCTACAATAAGACACTCATCTAAAGCACCGTATAACTTTGAACCATCTCTATCTTGGAAAAAGAGCCCTGTTTTCCAATATCGCCACCTGCTTATCGTCTCTTCATCTACTAAGGAAGCATTCTCTATATGGGCAATCTCCGGAGGAAGAAGGTTCTTCTTGCGATAATTATCGAAATATTTCTTTATCAAATTATCCATTCCTCGAGGGAGAGTAGAGCTAGGCCCTTCCGGTCGACGAAATCCTCTCCCTTAATTATATGGAACCAGAAGCAACGTGGACATTCCAAGAAAAGAGTTAAAGTATTAGGAGAAAGTACAAACCTTTTCATTTATTTTTAGTCAAATCCTCCTCGAACCCTCCTCACATCACAAAGTTTTCTCTCCTTCTCAACGCAAAAAGCATGTTCTCTATCGCCTTCTATACCCTTTACTCTCTGAGAAAGAGACTTAGCTACATCATGACGAGCATAGCATATAAGAACATCGCCAGATTTTACTTCTGTATCTCCCCGAGGAGCACCTATAAATTTCTCTTCATCTCCTACTTTCCGATATATAGAAAGAATAAGAACCCCTTCTAACTCTAAATTTAACTCTCTCAATTTTCGATTACTCAACCAACTGTTTTCTCTTACGGTAATTCTTGATATAGTATAGCCTTTACTTAATCCCAACATCTCCTCATAATCGTAGAGACGCAAAGTAGCATATCTATTTAATGCTTTTACGATTATCTTCTTAGTAAAATTGTAGATATACTTTGAACGGGCAAAGAGAAAAATTACTAGTAATCCTCCTCCTAAAATCGTACCTCTCAAAGCAAATCCTTTCCCTCCCTCTCCCACAAAGGTCAAAACAAGAGTAGCAATAGAAGAAGTAATACCTGCGCCTCCTAAAAGCATAAGAAGACGGACAATTCGCCGTCTGAGGTAATGATTGACTATAGCTTCTGACTCTGTAGTAGTAAAACCTACCCCTGAAAATGCCGATTGAGCCTGGAAGGAAGCCACCTCAGGAGATAAACCAGTAAGTTCTAAAGCTATTGCACCAATTCTCACAACAATTATAGAAAGAACCACAATTGTTAAGAAGCTAAACAGTGCAATCATCTTTATTGGTTTTGATTAAAGTAAAGGAGCAAAAACCAAAGATACTATTGCCATAAGCTTGATTAAAATATTCATTGATGGTCCGGTCGTATCTTTAAAAGGATCTCCTACGGTATCTCCTACTACTGCTGCTTGATGAGTAGGGGTACCTTTGCCACCTAAGTTACCTTCTTCAATCCACTTCTTAGCATTATCCCAAGTAGCTCCTCCATTAACCATCATTATCCCTAAAAGCACTCCACAACTCAATGCACCTGCTAAAAATCCTCCCAAGGCTTGCTTACCCATAAGAAAACCAATAGCCAAAGGAGCAATTAAAGCTAACAATCCTGGTAAAATCATTTCTCTCAAAGCTCCTTTAGTAACTATATCTATACACTTTGCAGTTTCTGGCTTAGCCTCTCCTTGGCGTAAACCTACAATCTCACGAAACTGTCTCCTTATCTCCATAACCATTTTATTTGCAGTTCTACCCACTGCTTTCAAGGTTAAAGCAGCAATAACAAAAGGCATTAAGGCCCCAAGAAGTAACCCTACTACAGTGGTAACTTCAGCTAAATCTATCACATTAATCTCTGCTGTCCGTTGATAGGCAGAGAACAAAGCTAAAGCAGTTAGAGCTGCAGAACCTATAGCAAACCCTTTTCCTATAGCAGCGGTGGTATTGCCTAAAGCATCAAGCCTATCAGTAATCTTCCTAACCTCCAAGGATTGATGAGACATCTCTGCTATTCCTCCTGCATTATCAGCGATAGGACCGTAAGAATCAGTAGACATAACTATTCCAATTGTAGAAAGCATCCCTACTGCTGAGATTGCAATTCCATAAAGACCACTGAAGCGATAGGCAAGGTAGGTAGAAACCGCTATAGTTAAAATAGGCATAATCGTACTCTCAAATCCAACTGCCAACCCAGTAATTATTGTGGTTGCTGCTCCTGATTGAGAACTTCTTGCTACTACTTTTATAGGCGGACCACTGGTAAAAAATTCACTCTCTAAACCAATTAGAATTCCTGCTATAAGTCCACTTAAAACCGAGAAGAAAACAGCTAAATTACCAATAACTACTTTAGTAAGAAAATAAGAGAAAAATATAAAAAACACTCCGCTTACATAAGTTGCATACCTCAGTGCTGCCTGAGGAGTAATCTTTTTTAGAATATTCATAGAAAGAATTCCTATAAGAGAGGAAACTAAGCCTGCACAAATTAATCCTAAAGGTAAAAACATCCATTTAAAAGGAGAAACTAATGTTGCGCCTATAGCGATAGTAGCTACTACAGAACCTACATAAGATTCAAATAAATCCGCTCCCATTCCTGCGGTATCTCCTACACAATCACCAACATTATCAGCGATAACCCCTGGATTTCTAGGGTCATCTTCAGGAATGTTCTCCTCTACTTTTCCTACTAAATCTGCGCCAATGTCGGCACTCTTAGTATAAATACCTCCTCCTACACGAGCAAATAGAGCCACAGAAGAAGCTCCCATGGCAAATCCATTGATTATATAAGGTTCTTTAGTAAAGAAATAAACAATACCTAAACCTAGTAACCCTAAAGAAGCTACCGCTATTCCCATTACCGATCCTCCGCGAAAAGCTACTTCCAAAGCCAAGGGAGTGCCTCCCTGAATAGCTGCTTGTGTGGTCCTTGAACTTGCATGTGTTGCCGATTGCATTCCTAAGAAACCTGCACTCATTGAACAGAGAGCACCAAGAAGATAAGAAAGAGCTGTGCCTACACTTAAAAATTTAACCAAAACTAAAAATACTATACTAACAAATATAGCAATCACTGTATACTCTCTTCTTAAAAACACCATCGCTCCCATATGAATTTGAGATGCTATTTCTTTCATTAACTTGCTACCTTCACTTCTTCTCTTCACAGAGCAATAAGTTCCCAAAGCAAACATAATTCCTAAAAATCCTAAGGAAAGAGTAATAATGTGCTGCATCTTTTCTCCTTTCTATTAAGGTTTCTATTTTATATAATTTTTTATTTTTGTCTATACTAAAATCCTCTAAAGAGAAAAGCTAAATAGAAATGTACTATTTAGACTTTACAAATGCCTTAATTCTTAGACGAATCCAATTATTTTCCTCATCCACACGAAGAACATCTTGTATAGTATCTCCTTTATATCCTTGAGGGTTAAATTCTATCTCTACAGTATAGAAGGAATTCTTTAAATTTTGTTTTTCTTTATAGACTTTTACTTGAACACATTCACATAAAGCTACTCCATTCTTAATTCTCTTCTCAATTTGAAACTTATGTTTTACCACACATTCTTGAGATATCTCCCCAAAGTCGTACTCTATTAACCTTTCTTTTTCTTGAGCAAAGCAAATAGAGTAAATGAAAACTAATATAATGCCAAATATCCTCACAAAAAGAAAAAGTTACTTAAAAATACCAAAAAAATTACTTCTTGAGTCCCATCAAAATCAATACGCCTATAACAATATAGATTAAAGAGAAAAATTTAAAGTAGATTAACGGTTTTTTAGAAAACCAACCCAGCAGTTTCTCAGAAATTTTTCCTTTTATAAAAAAGAAATCTTTAATAATAATAACTATACCTAGTACCATTATGAGCTTGGGCAAAAACTCTTTCATCTTCCAAGAAGCAGAGATAAAAAGAATTCCTACAGTAATAGCAAGAAGAAAAAGAAGCTTTCTTACCTTCTTAATACTTTTCCTCACTAGTATTTTTTTAAAGAAAGCTGGTTTTAAGAAGAAAAATGTCCCTAAAACAATGAATAACCACCCTAGAATTTTTGCCAACATAACACCCTCTTAGTTTAAACAATTATTTCTCTTCCTACTTAGAAGCTGGACACAACTTTTGACGAATATTATCCAATTTTCCAAAACATATTAACCTATCTCCTAAAATAATCTTTGTTTCCGCAGGAGGATTAGGAATAATTTTCTTTTCTCTTTCTATAGCTAAAATATTAATATCATAGTTCCTTAAAGCTGCCTCATAAAGAGTTTTATTTACTATAGGAGAATCACTTAATACCTCTACACTGGAAACCCCATAACCTCCCGTAGCTATAACAATCTCCTCAAAGTATACAGGTTTAACCATTTCTTTTTTTATAAGGCGCTCTCTCAAAAAATTCGTGAATTTCTCTATTATCTTTCTATAGGTAAAGAAGCGATATATCACGAATAAAGAAAGTATAATAATAGCCAAATTTACCCAAGGAGCAACCCAAGAAGGAAGAAAAACCTCAAAGAAAGGAAGTTTAAACTGAGTAAGATAAATATTAGGTCTTAAGGAATTAGCAAAAGTAGCAACTAGAGTTACAAATCCTGCATTCCCTAAAATCATAAGCACAGAAGCAATCCGCCTCCTCTGAGGATGCCCTACTACAAGTTCTGCCTCCTTAGTAGTAAAACCTGTGCCACTGAAGCAAGAAAGAGCTTGAAATTTTGCCAGAGACCACTCAAGCCCAGTTAAGTGGAAAGCAACCGCACCAATTCTAACTGCAACAAAAGAGACAATGATAGCACCTATAAATAGAAGTAAATTCATTACCCCTCCTTTTTATATTTTTTGTATTAATATACAAATATGGGATTGGTAACCAAATGTATCCCTTTGCTCTTAATTTCCACTCGGTAATAGGTCTTACTTACAGGGGCTTCTCCATAGAAGGAAAGGTTAAAAGGAGTCTCTACCTCTTTATAATCTTTAATTACTTTACCTTCTTTTATAACTTTTATCTCTACCCTCTGCTGATTATTTAAAAATTGACCCTGAAGATGAATCAAAGGTCTTGTCTCTACTTTTACAGTATCACCAATAATTCCTTTCTTTCCTAACCCATCCGAGACAGAAAAATCAATGAGAGAAAAATCAAAACTATCTTTGCCCTTCTTTACATAAACTCTTCCCTTCCTTAAAGAATTTAATACCGCCTCTTTAGTTAAATAAGGAACTAAAATAATGGTTTGTAACTTTCTTATCGCAGCAGCTAAATCTCCTTTATTATCGAAAGCTAAACCAGCTATTGCCCAAATAGGTTTTTCTCTTTCTCCCTTACAATAGCCAGTTAAAATCTTATCCCACACTCCTCCTGGTTTACCTACTATTTTGTATCCCTCATAAAATATAGAAAAACCTGTATAATTCTTTGTTTCTAAAAGCAAATGAGGATGTGCCCTGGTCTCAAAGCTCACTTTACCAAATTTTAAATTCAGAATATACTCCGCTTCAGGATGAGCCCAGAAAGTTAATCCTCCTTTTTTCTCTACATAATTGATAAAATTTTGATAGGGAAATGAACCTAAATCTCCATGATAGGAGTCAAATTTAAATTTTAAAAATGGCCAGTTATTTAAAACAAATAAAAAACTTAGAATAATAATAAATACACCTGTTATTCTCCATTTTTTTGAGTAAGGAGCCAATTCTTTACCTTGATAATCCTTATAACTATAGATTCTCTTTTTCATACAAACAAAACCTACTAACAAAGTCAAAAATGGCCATAGTTTAATAATTGCCAAACCATCTCTTAGCCCTTTAAAATTCCCTATTACAGGAAGGTTCCGGTAATCCTCATCCTTTTCTAATCCGACAGTTAAAATATGTTTATGCCAGTTATACATCTTTAAATTTCTTCTAAAGGGGGAACCTTCCCAATAGTAAAAGGGTGCTGATTCGGTTCCTGGGATAATAATTAGATCGGAGAATTTATTTTGCAACATTCTTATTTCATTTAAATAGCGTTTTATACCATATTTAAATATAGAATTAATTTCTACCCTTTTTTTAATTAAGTTTCGTAAGGGCCAAATACCATATTCCCAGCGCATCAAATCTCTATCGTTGATTACTACCACTTTTATGCCATTATCTTTAGCGATTTTTACTATTTCTGAAAGAGAATGCTCACCATCACTAACTGTAGATGCAATATGTATAATTGCAGGCAATTTTATCCAATCCTGACAAAAACCAACTCGACAAAATAAAATAATACCTAAAATCCACAAACCCTTCTGAAACATTATTTGAAACATTATTGGTTGAACCGATATTGTTTCAAACGGTAGATAGTAGTCCTACCTATACCTAACCTCTCTGCTATCTCTTTAACGCTATAACCGTTAGCTTTCAATTGTTCTATAAGATATATTAATGCTTTCCTACTCTCTGGATAACCAAACTTCTTTGTATTTTTAATTTCTTTAATCCTTTCCTCCAACTTAAGATAGGTTTCAAAAATATATGTCTTTCTCCATCTTAACTTTTCAACATTATTTCTAAGCCAACTTACAAAATTATTAAGAAATTTTCTCGGTGCATTCAAATCCCGCAGGATATTTTTATATTCAATGTCGCTACTTTCAATTATAAATTTTCTATAGAGTTGTCGAGCATTTTCTCTATCTTGATCATTAATAATATTGAGAATATAATCAACTTTAATAAAGGCATCCTTTATTTCATTTACATAAGGGTGTAAAGAATACCATTTATATCTAAAAGGATTTTTAAGCAACCCAGCTTTATAAGGATTCAAGTGGATGTACAAAGAAGCTGTTAAAAGATAGGCATCATCTCTACATAAAGATGCCCTATACACACCACAAAATACATGTCCCTTACGCTGATATTTTTTATTAAATCTTTGAGCATAACTTTGAAATAGATACTTCATTGCTTCACCAAGATTTCTATTCCTAATCTTCAATAAAATATGAAGATGATTAGGAAGAAGTGCAAAACATAAAATATCAATAGAAAATTTAGAAGAAGTCTTCTTCAATATGCCTAAAAAACTCAAAAAGTCATTATCTTCTAAAAATATCAACTCCCTTCCAGGAGCACGTTGGGTGATATGGTATACACCCTCCTCAACTATTATCTTTTCTCTGGTCATTAGGATTTTACTCTTCCCCATTTCTGAAACATTATTGGAAACATTATTGGTTGAACCGATATTGTTTCA
>QNCE01000013.1 GCA_003644405.1 Candidatus Omnitrophota bacterium
AATGTTGTATCGTTAAATCATTTTGGACCCAACAAAGAAAAAGACTCCGACTTCGTCGGAGGTTGGGTTCAAATCCCTATTCCATTGGTTGTATTTAAAATTAAAAAACTTTCAGGTTAAATAAAAGATGAGATATAAAAAGGTCTTATATCCTCTACTTACTCTCCTCATTTTAGAGGGCATTCTTCTTCAAAATCCCTCTGTAGAGAAATTTTGTCAAAAAGAGGAAATTGCAGTTAAGTTTGAAGGAAATATCTTAGAATTCTTTAATAATCCTTTACTTATCTTTACTATTTTTCTGTATATTTTTTTATTCTTTTTAGGATTAGCAAATATCTTTATATTTGTAGTAAAAAAACTTAAGAAAGAGCCACTTCTGCCTCAAAAGCCTTTTGCTATGGAAGTTAAAGATGAAGAAAACTGGAGGACTCTGATATTAGTTCTTTTAAATATACTTATATTGAATCTTGTGGTTATATTCTTTTTACATCCTTATCTCAAAAAAGGGTTGTTTCTCTTTATAATCTACAATTTCATCTTAGAGGTTATTATCTTAACAAGTCTTCTTACGTCTCTACCGAAATATCGATTAGGAATAAAAAAACAGGAATTTTACCCCAAAGAACTCATAATGATTTACTCAGCTACTTTAGTAGCATTAATCCCTGTAGTAATTTTAAGCTACCATATCGGTAATAAACTCAACCTAGAAAGTAAATTCCATCCTATAGTAACTGTTATTTTTCTTATCAAAAACAAAACTTTACTTTCCCTCCTAATATTTCAGATATTATTCTTAGGACCTGTAGTTGAAGAATTATTCTTCCGAGGTTTCCTCTTCTCTTGGTTAAGAAAAAGATTCTCTTTTGGATTATCTACGTTAGTCGTTTCTTTTATATTCGCAGTTCTCCATAAAAGAGTAGATAACTTTCTTCCTATAATTATATTGAGTGTAGTTTTATGCTTTATCTATGAACGCACGCAAAATATACTCAACTCTATATTCATACATAGTCTTCATAATTTCTTAGGAGTATTACTTATCTTGAGTCTGAAGCCCTATTCATTCATATAGTCAGAAATAGTAAGGGGAATGCCCAAAATTTCCTTGATATGTTTTACTCTTTGGGGAATAAAGGGGTGGGTTCTAAAGTAAGAAAGGGGCTGGGCTTTTTCTTTCTTGTAAGATTGATAAAGTTTCTCTAATACTTTTATGCCTGCTGAAGGGGAAAAACCTGCATTCTTGCTATACTTTACTGCTAGTTCATCTGCTTTAAACTCGTCTTCTTTAGAATACCCACTCATAATCTGAGCCGAAGCGAAAGAAAGTCCCTGGTAAAAAGAAGCTGATTTTTCCGCAGGTAGAGAAACTAAAATTAACATCTGACAACCTAACGCCGCCTGTAACTTTTTTATACTATGACGAGCAACGATATGAGCTATCTCATGAGCAAGTACAAAGGCAACCTCGTCATCACTATCTAAAATATCTAACAACCCTTTATTTATATATACGTACCCTCCCGGGATACTAAATGCATTTTTTTCATCTTCATCTATTACATAAAAACGGTAATTAAGTTCTCTTCTGTCGCAAACTTCTACAATTTTCTCGCCTATAGTTCTTACTCTTTTAATATAGAAAGGATTTTTGGAGAGCTTAAATTCTTTTGTGATTCTACGGTGGAGATTTCTTCCTAAATTAACTTCTTTATCAGTGGAGTAAATAAATATATCTTGCTTATGGGTAGCAACATTATATTCTGTAGTAACACACCCCAAAAGTAAAGAAGAAGATATAAAAAAAATTAGTCTATAGGAAGTCATCTCTAGTAAATAAAGCTACGAAAGGATAACCCAAATTGGAGAAAAGTTGGTATGCACCTTCTTTCCTATCCACGACTACAATTATCTTAACTATTTTTATATTTTCTTTCTTTAAAATCTCTATAGCTTTAAAGAGAGAGGAACCAGTAGTAGCTACATCATCTATTAAAACCACTCTATCTTTGGAAGAAAGCGCCGCTCCTTCAATCAACTTTCTTCTTCCATGCCTTTTTGGAATCTTCCTTACTATAAATCCTTTCAATTTCTTTCCCTTTTTATAAGCTAAAAAACACACTCCTCCTATTATAGGATCTGCTCCTAAAGTAGGCCCCCCGATGGCAGTAACTTTATCATCTTTGATTAAATCCCATATGAGATGAGAGATTAGAGATATACCCTCCCCTGTTAAGCTAACTCTTCTTACATCAATATAATAGTTACTTACCTTACCAGAAGAAAGCCTAACCCTTCTTCTAAAGAACGCTTGTTTTTTTAAAAGTCTCCATAGTTTTTTCTTTTGCACAGCAACTTAAATTATACTCTTGTAATGGGTTTGGTCAAATATAAAATTGAAATTTTACAAAAAACTTGCCAGTTATTTTTTTTCTGCTAAAATTTATGAAATGAAGAGGTGTCTTCTTATAATCCTTTTTCTTATTGGCTGCGCCCAGCCCCCCCAAATTCAAGAACCCTCAGGCTTCATCCAAGTAAAAGGGTCAGATACGTTAGTAAACGCTGCCCAGAAATTAGCTGAAGAGTTCATGAAAGAGTACCCTTATATCTTTGTAGCTGTAACAGGAGGTGGTAGCGGAGTAGGTATCGCCTCCTTGATAAATAAAACTACAGATATTGCTACTGCTTCTAGGAGAATAAAAAATAAAGAAAAGGAAATCGCTAAAAAATGGAACGTAACTCCTTATGAAATTATTATTGGTTTTGATGGAGTAGCAGTAATTGTAAATAAGAAAAACCCAATTAAGAAATTAACTATCAAACAACTCCATGATATCTATACAGGAAAAATAAAAAACTGGAATCAATTAGGGGAATACAACTCTTCAATTGTTGCTCTCTCTAGAGAGGTAAGCTCAGGAACTCATATTTACTTCAAGGAAAGAGTAGTCCAGCTAGACAACAAGAAAAGCAAAGAGGAATTCTCTCCTAATGTTCTGCTACTTTCTTCTAACCAAGCTATCGTTGAGGAAGTAGCCTCAAACCCTCAAGCAATTGGTTACGTAGGGATGGGGTATCTCTCATCCCGGGTGAAAGCTTTAGCTATTAAAGATGAGGGAGATTATTTTTTACCTATCCCTCAAAATGTTATAGAAAAAAAATACCCCTTATCCAGACCGTTATTTATGTATACTGATGGAGAACCTACGGGGATAGTAAAAATATTTATTGACTTCGTATTGAGCGAAAAGGGACAAAAGCAAATTGAAGAAGTAGGATTTGTTCCTTTGAGAAGTAGAGATGTTTTCCAAACTCCAGAAAATTAAAGAAAGTATATTAGAGTTCTTTATAAGAGGAAGTGGTATTTTAATTATTCTCTTTGTTGTTCTAATCTTCTTATTTCTTCTTAAAGATTCTCTCTTCTTTTTCAAATCATATCCTTTAAAAGATTTTTTTACTCAAAAAAAATGGCTACCTATATCTGAACCACCGAGTTTTGGTATCATCCCCCTTCTTCTGGGCTCTATCTATGTAACATTCTTCGCTATTATTATCTGTGTACCTTTGGGAATGGGTTGTGCGATGTTTATTGCTGAAGTTGCCCCTTCTTTTCTAAGAAATATATTAAAGTCCTTTGTAGAAATTTTAGCTGCTATCCCCAGTGTAGTTTTGGGATTCATAGGAATAGTATGGTTAGGACCGTTGGTAAAAAAAATTTTCTCTATCCCCACAGGGATGTGTGGCTTCACAGGAAGTCTTCTTTTAGCATTTATGGCTCTTCCCACTATCATAAGTATTTCTGAAGATGCTTTAAGAAGTGTACCCTATACTTACAAAGAAGCAGCTTTTGGATTAGGAGCAACAAAGTGGCAAACTCTTTGGCGAGTAATCTTACCTGCTGCTTCCTCAGGAATAATTGCTGCTATTATGTTGGGGATAGGTCGAGTTATTGGAGAAACCATGGTGGTAATGATGGTCACAGGAAATTCTCCTATTATTCCTTCCTCTATCTTGGAACCTCTAAGAACCCTTACAGCAACTATTGCTAGCGAAATGGGAGAAACAGTAAGAGGAGGCCTTCACTATTTTGCTCTCTTTAGTGTAGGGCTTATTCTTTTTATCATTACCTTTATAATAAACTTTTTAGCTGATTTATTTTTGCATAGAAGTAAGAAATGAAATTTGATGCTAAAACTAGAGAAAAATTAGCCTTCTTTATTTTAGGAATGATTGCCTTAATAATTATTCTGCCCATAATAGGAGTAATTGCCTACATCATAAAGAATGGCGCCCCTGGCCTAAGCTGGGAGTTCTTAACTCAACCTCCTAGAAATGGAATGAAAGAAGGAGGAATATTTCCTGCTATCCTAGGTACAATCTATCTAATATTGGGAACGATGGTTTTTTCTCTTCCTCTAGGGATCCTAGCAGCTATTTATCTGGTAGAGTACGCTCGGGAAAACTGGCTTACTCGTACTATAAAGTTAGCTATAATCAATCTCTCTGGAGTACCCTCTATTGTATATGGACTATTTGGATTCGCTATGTTTGTAATTTTTTTAAAGTTTGGTACCTCTATCTTAGCAGGTTCTCTAACTTTAGCAATAATGAGCCTTCCTGTAATTATTACTGCTACTAAAGAAGCTCTGGAGGCTGTTCCTAAATCATTTCGTGAAATAAGTCTCTCTCTAGGAGCAACAAAATGGCAAACAATAAGATACTGCGTTCTCCCTTATAGTTTACCAGGAATTCTTACGGGGACAGTTTTAGCCCTAAGTAGAGCAGCAGGAGAAACTGCTCCTATACTTTTTACAGTAGCAGCTTTCTATCTCCCTAGACTCCCTCGTTCAATGTTTGACCAAGTTATGGCTCTTCCTTACCATCTTTATGTAATTTCTACACAAATACCCAATATGCCTCTTTCTTTAAGTTTCGCTACAGCTCTAGTTTTAATTGTGTTAGTGTTTTTAATGAACCTAGTAAGCATAATATTACGGGCTTATTTCAGAAAGAAAAAACTATGGTAGAACCTCTAATAAAAATCATCAACTTAAGTGCTTACTTTGGTAACCTTTGTGTATTAAAAAATTTGAACATAGAAATTTATAAAAATGAAATCTTAGGAATTATTGGACCTGCTAACAGTGGAAAAACTACCTTCTTAAGGGCTTTAAACCGGCTAAATTATCTTCAGGCCAACTATCATCAGAAAGGGAAAATCTTATTAGAAGGTAAAGATATAAGAGAAATAAAGGATAGCATCTTAAGAAAAAAAATTGGGATAGTATTCGCCCTCCCCCAAGTTCTCCCTATGAGTATCTATGAAAATGTTGCCTATGGTCCTAAAGTTCACGGTTTAAGAAAAAGAGAACATCTTGATTCTATAGTAGAAGAGGCTCTAAAAAAAGCCTATCTTTGGGAGGAAGTAAAGGATCGACTACATACACCCGCTAACAAATTATCTGGAGGGCAACAACAAAGATTATGTATTGCTCGGGTTTTAGCTGTAGAACCCGAAGTTATTCTTTACGATGAACCATGTTCAGGTCTTGACCCTATCTCTACAGCAAAAATAGAAGAAGCTATGAGAGTACTTCAAGAAAATTACACTCAAATTCTTGTAACAAACAATACTAAACAGGCAGCCAGAGTGACTCAACGGTGTGCTTTTTTTCTTATGGGGGAACTAATAGAAAGTAATGCCACCTCTATCCTTTTTACTTCTCCTGAGGATAAACGTACCGATGATTACATAAGAGGCAGGTTTGGTTAATGAACTATCCTTGTAAAATTAAAACTATAAATTTAAATCTATTCTACGGAGAATTCCAAGCTCTTAAAAATATCAATATAAAGATCCCTCCCAAGAATATCACCGCTATTATTGGACCCTCGGGATGTGGAAAATCTACTCTTTTAAGATGTTTTAACCGCATGAATGATCTAATCGAGAGTGTAAGAACCGAAGGTAAAGTAATTATAGATAATCAAAATATCAACCTTCCTGAAACAGACCTTATATCTTTAAGAAGAAAAGTGGGGATGGTTTTCCAAAGACCAAACGTTTTTGATCTTTCAGTATACGAAAACTTGGCCTTTGGCGTAAAGATTCATCGCTTGTATAGAAGTAAAACAAAAATATTAGAGGAAATAGAGCATGCTTTAGAAAGTGTGGGGTTATGGAAGGAATTAAAAGATAAATTGAAAAAGAATGCAAAAAATTTAACTTTAGACCAACAACAGCGTCTTTGTATTGCAAGAGTTATAATACTAAAACCAGAGATTATACTTTTGGATGAACCCTGTTCAAGTTTAGATCCTATTGCCACTTTAAAGATCGAAGAACTGCTATTTCAACTTAAAGAAAAATACACTATTGTTATCGTAACTCACAATATGCAACAGGCAGCAAGAATATCTCAATTTTGTGGTTTCATGCTTTTAGGGGAGCTGGTAGAATTTGACACTACAGAGAAAATATTTACTTACCCATCCGATACTAGAACAGAAAACTATATTACTGGTAAGTTTGGCTAAAAGGAGGTAAAAATGGAAAGACATTTTGACGAAGAGCTAAAGGAGTTAAAGCAGAAATTAGTGGAAACATCAGAACTAGTTAAAAAAATGATAAGGAATGCTGTGGAATCGCTAAAAGAAAGAAACGAATCGCTGATCGGAAAAGTTTTTGAAGATGAAAAAAAAGTTAATATGGCTCAAATTGAGATCGATGATCATGCTTTAAAGCTCATTGCTTTAAGACAACCTGCAGCTAGTGACTTAAGATTTATAATTTCTGTAATAAAGATAAACTCTGACCTAGAGAGAATGGCTGATTTAGCAGTAAATATTGCTGAAAGAAATAAAGAGCTTTTAAAAGAGCCTCCTCTTAAGCCTCTAATTGATGTCCCCAGAATGGCCCAAATCACTCAAGGAATGCTAGAGGACGCTATAAAAGCCTTTTTAGAGAAAGATTCGGAACTAGCCCGTGATATTTGCAAACGTGACGATACTGTAGATAATCTAAACGACCAGATATTTAGAGAATTACTAACTTACATGCTCAGTGATCCTAAAAACATAAATCGAGCTATAAAACTGATCTTAGTAGGAAAATATTTAGAGAGAATTGCTGATCATTCTACCAACATTGCTGAAGATGTCTATTACATCATTGAAGGTAAAGATATAAGACATCATATAGAAGAAATAGAAAGTAGTTAACTTCCCTTTAAAAAGAGAGCAATTTTTTTGTCTACAGGTGCTAAATCAAAATTATCAAGTTCATCTATATATACAATTTTAAACTCTTTACACTCTAGAGGTTGAGGATTTCCTTTAACTATTTTACTTTCAAATAAATAAACTTTTATTTGCATTTTTTCGTTTTCATCGTAGAAAGTGTTAATTAATTTATTTACCTTTATCTCTACCCCTAACTCTTCTCTAAGCTCCCTTATCAATGCCTCCTCTAAAGACTCCCCTTTTTCTACCTTCCCTCCAGGGAATTCCCATAATAGAGAGAAAGCATCATCCTTCTTCCTCTGACAGATTAAAACCTTCTTACCCTTTCTGATTAAACCTGCTACTACAGTTAAACAAGGCTTCATTCTACATCAAATAAATTGCCCCTTCCTAGAAGAAAATTAGGGTCAAAATATCTTTTAAGCTCAACCATCTCCTTGATGTGAAATTTCCCATACATAATCTCCAGATATGATTTCTTAAGCTTGCCTATCCCATGTTCAGCAGAAACCGTACCTCCTAAACTTAATGCTTTTTTTACAATTTCTAAAATACACTCCTTAGCTTTCTGAGATTCACTATCATTCTTAGGTAAAAAGTTAAAGTGGAGATGGTTTTCTCCTATATGACCGAAATTGATATAATTTACCTTACTACACTCTCCTATCTCTTTATAAAACCTATACATCTCTCTAAATGAGCTATCTCCTACAGCAATATCACTGGCTATCTTAACCTGGTTGTAACTTTTGAGAAATTCATTTACTAACTGAGGTAGTTTGTGACGAAATTCATAGATTTTCTCTCTTTCTTTCTTTGTATCTCCAAACCAAGTATCATCTAAGGAAGCTCCAGAATCTTCAATAGCTTTCATCCACAACTCCATAGTATCCTTATAATTTTCCTCTACCTCCTGCTCAAAATAAACTGCTGATTTAAATTCTTTAAGATGGGGATATACAGCTCTTAAGAAACTTAAGGAATTCGTGTCAAAAAACTCTAAACTAGAAGGATCTAACATATCGAACTGCTTTAATTTCTTAATCTTCTCTACAAAGTTAATCGCTCTCTTTTCATCCTTAAAAAAGACTATACAGTCAAAGACATCTTGAGATGATTTTTGAACCTCTAGAGTCGCTTCAACTACTATACCTAAGGTCCCTTCACTACCAATGAATAAATCTATTAAATCCATCCCCTCTCTTACAAAGTAACCGCCAGAATGTTTAACTGGAGGCATCCTATAGGAAGGTAAGCTAAATTTAAAATCTCTTCCTTTGATAGAAAAATTAAAACTTCCTTTACAAGAAAAAGTTTTCCCTCGAGTTATCTCTAATATAGTTCCGTCTATAAGGATAACTTTGAGCTTTTTTACATAATTTCTTATTCCTCCATATTTGAAGCCTCTCACCCCTGAAGCAGAGGTAGATATCGCTCCTCCTATAGAAGCTAATGATTCTGTGGGGGAAGATTTGAAAGTAAGATCAAATTTCTTTAGTTCACTTTCTAAATTATCTAACCTAACCCCGGGATGTAAAGTCACTAACCTCCTATCTGGATCTATATCTTTTATTTTACTTAATTTTTCTAAGGAGAGAATAGCTCCTCCATAAGGAACACATCCGCCAACCGTTCCTGTACGTGAACCGGAACAGGTAAGGGGTATTTTCTTTTCACCACATAACCTTACAATCTTTACTACTTCTTGCTCTTCTTCGGGTAGATAAAGAAGATCAGCTTTCCCCTTAAGATTAGAAGTATCTTCAAGGTAGCTTAAAAATTCTTCCTTCCTATTTTTTACTATCATCAATCAAAATTTACAGAGGAAAGAAATGGCTGCAGCTTCTTCGTCAAAGAAATGAATTTCTAAGTTAAGATAAGTCTTTCTACTTAAAGAAATGTCTGATCCCAATACCAATCCCAAAGATTTGGTCAAATCAGATTTTTTACGTTTCCTAATCCCATCACGCCAATGGATATAGTCCATTCTTGACCACTTTGTTCCTATATAGGGAGTAAATATATTTAAATTCTTAGAAATTAAAATAGAAAATTGCCAGTCATCTAAAACAGCTTTATTCTTTACCCCTTCAAGATAAACCTTCTTAGGATGAATACTTATGTGTTGAAAGCCTCCTACTACTTTTACCTTATCGACAGGGTTATGATAAAGTTTGACTCTAAAACCATAACCTCCACCTAACCAAGAAGGATAGTCTATCTCATCAGAGTTTAAAGGATGCTGTTTTATAAATCCTGTTCCTCCCTTTAAATCCAAAGAAAGCCAATCAAAAACTCCATAAGATAAGAGCAAAAAATGCTGAAGACTCCTTAACTTGCCGTAAGTATCTTTAAGATACCGTTTAAAAACGGCGTGTGTCTGAATACCTAGAAGAAATTTGTTTCTTTTAGGTAAATAAGTTCCGTAACAAGGTGCCGAGAAGACTTTAACTCCAATTAAGAAATTTATCCCTACCAAAATACAAAACAGAAACTTTTTCATTTTTTCCTTTCTCTTAAGTACGGCGCAGAGAAAACTTTAACTCCAAATAAGGTAAATAGTTTACTAAAAACTTAGAAATATGTCAAATTACTGGTAAGTTGCATAGTGTCAACAAAGGAGAATAAACTAGCCTTTTCTTTCAATTCCTTGACCATCTGCTTTATTTACTTCTTAAAATTTCTTAAAATCCTGCAGAATACTTCTTTTGGTAAAAAATCCTTAAAAATTGTCTTTTTTATTCAGATTATTAAAATTTTATACAGAATTTATAGTGTCTAACTACTGAATAGTTTTTGGATGTTTTTTAGTTATGCGGAGGAAAGGTTAAAATAGATTTTGAAATTTCTATTCAGGGAGAGATGATTCCTTAAAAGATTTATCCTCATATCATCTGACGAAAGTCTAAATAAGATGACTTCATTATTTGGCAAATTCTGTAAGTTTATAGATTAACTCTTTTCCCAGAAATTGACCCAAAGCCCCTTTCTTTGCCTCCGTTTCACCAAAAGAAACTGTAGAATCCTTCTCCTTCCCATAGACCAACACCGGAACAGGATCGGCAGAATGAGCCTTCAGCTGGCAAGGAGTAGAATGGTCTCCTGTAACACAAATAATACAGGTATTTTTATCTATCCTATCAAGTAAAGTTTTAAAAAAATATTTATCAATTAGTTCAATTATCTCTTTCTTCTTCAAAAAGTCTCCATCATGTGCGGGTTCATCTGGTCCCTTTATGTGAATGTAAAGAGCATCAAATTTCTGAATATTCTCCGAAGCTAAATTCGCCCAGAGAGTATAGTCATTTTTTAAATCTCCTGAAGGAAGAGGAACATCTACCACATCCATACCACATAGCAAAGCAATTCCTTTTTCTACTGGCATCTGAACAAAACAAGCAAATTTAAGAGAAGTTAGTTCTTCTATGGGTTTAAATTTTGGTAAACTGCTTCCAGCATCCCGAGAGAGAATAACATTTGCAGGTAATAATCCCTTTTTTCTTCTTTCTATATTTATTGATGAATTCTCTAAGACTTTCATTGATTTTTCTGTAAATTCATTAACTAATTTGGCTGCTAACTGTGCTCCTTTATCTTCTTCATAACCAGGCATAGGCTTTGCAGAGGTAAGGTATGGAGAAAATTTCTCTAAAGCAACCCCAAAAACTCCTTCTCTTCCATAAGCAGGATCAGTATTAGTAATGAATCCACTTAAATCTTTATTCCTCTTAATCACCAAGATTCCTCTATGACCCACCGTACTTTTGAATATAAATTCTGCATCTTCTAACTTTACTTTTTGGTTAATTTCTTCTGCTAAAGATTTCGCTTCTTCGCTAGAAAGCGATCGCCCTACTCTACGATCGAGAATTTTTCTAGAGGTAATCTCTACAGTAGCAAAGTTTACTCTTAAACCTAAATCACCATCGTCTATCTTAACTCCACTAGCGTAAGCTTCAAGAGGACCTCTGCCGGTATAAGTTTTTTGGGCATCGTAGCCCAAAAGAGAAATAACAGCAATATCAGATTCGGGGGCAACCCCCTTATCTACAGGGTAAATTACTCCTTGCATTCCCTCTTTAGCTAAATAATCCATACAAGGAGTAGAAGCACTCTCTAAAGGAGTCTTATCTTGCAACTCAGAAATAGGTAAGTCCCCTACACCATCCAAAACAATGTAAAAAATCTTCTTCATCAGCTTGCCTCCTTATTTCTTTAAAATTTAGTGATTATATTTAGTTTAGAAAAATTTAAATATGCCTCTTAAGAGTATCAACATTTGGAATACCCGCAACTGTCACAGATTACACAACCTTCTTGATGCCGCAAAGCAGACCCACATTCAGGACAAACTCCAATAACAGTAGATAATAAGTCTGACTTATCAAAAGACGAGGTAGTTAGCTTTGCTCCCACTGGTTGAGATATAGATATCTTTGCTTCTACTAACTTTTTCTGATCCGCAGCTCTTTTTTCTAAAACTCGAGCAATAGCATCAGCGCAAGAAAAAATTCTTTTTCCATTAGCCCAATTAGGCGAAGGACATCTTATTCCTTTTAGTTGCTCAATAATAACCTTTACATCTACTCCCCCTCTTAAAGCTAAAGAGATAAGTCTCCCGATAGCTTCCAATTGAGAAGCAGCGCACCCTCCTGCCTTACCCATCTGAGTAAAAACTTCAAACAAATTACCTTCGTTATCTTGATTAACCGTAACGTAAAGATTTCCACATCCCGTAGTAATCTTGGTAGTAGTCCCTATAATTACCTCTGGGCGAGGTTTGAGTTGAGTTACTACAACTTTAGAAGAAACTTTTTCTTCCTTCTCTTTTTCTACAGTTAAAACTTGAACTTTTCTTGAACCATCTCTATAAACAGTAATACCTTTACATCCTAACTTATAAGCGGATAAGAATGCTTCTTTTACATCCTCTATTTTAGCTTTATTAGAAAGATTTATAGTCTTAGAAACAGCATTATCGGTAAACTCTTGAAAAGCTGCTTGCATCTTCACATGAGTAATAGGTTCTATCTCTAAAGCAGTCTTAAATATCTCTTTCACATCTTGAGGAATTTCTTCCATCCTCTGAATACTCTCTCCCTTAGCTATCTTCTCCATTAAATCTTGTGAGTAAAATCCCCCTCTTCTAGCAATATATTCAAAACTAGGTTCTATTTCCATGAGCTTCTCTCCGTCTAAAACATTTCTAAAGTAGACCAGAGAATAAAAAGGTTCAATCCCCGTAGAGGTAGGACCAGCAATAATGCTTATTGAACCGGTAGGAGCGATAGTAGTTAAAGTGGCATTTCTAATCTTTATGCCTCGTTTTTCCCAAATGCTCCCCCGCCACGCAGGAAAAACACCTCTTTCTCGAGCAAGAAGAATAGAAGTTTCCTTAGCATTCTCATAGATAAACTTCATAAGTCTTCTTGCTAACTCTAAAGCTTGAGGACTATCGTAGGGAATACCTAAGAACCCCAACATTGTTGCCCAACCCATTACTCCTAATCCAATCTTTCTAGTTTTCAAAGTATTCTCTTTTATTTGAGGAAGAGGAAATTTGTTAGCATCTATAACATTGTCTAAAAATCTAGTAGCTAGCCGAGTAATCTTAGAAAGCTTTCCCCAATCAATTTGGAAATCTTCTTCTTCCCTCTTAACCATCTTAGCTAAATTTATCGAACCAAGATTACAACTCTCGTAGGGCAATAGGGGTTGTTCTCCACAGGGATTGGTAGACTCAATCTCTCCTAAGTGAAGAGTGGGATTAAATTTATTAACTCTATCTATAAAGACAATTCCTGGCTCTCCATTTTTCCAAGCACAAGTAGCTATCAGATCAAATACTTCTTTTGCATTTAATCTCCCTTTAACCTCCTTGGTATGAGGATCGATTAAGTTGTATTCTCCACTTTTAAATACTTTCTCCATAAATTCATCAGTAACTGCTACCGAGATATTAAAATTAGAAATTTCTCCTTCTTTTTCTTTACACTTAATAAACTCTAATATATCAGGGTGATCAACTCTTAAAATCCCCATATTAGCACCTCGTCGAGTTCCCCCTTGCTTTACCGCCTGAGTTGCAGAATCAAACACTCTCATAAAAGAAACTGGTCCAGAGGCAACCCCTCCTGTGCTTCTTACTACACTATTCTTAGAGCGTAATCTAGAAAAACTAAAACCTGTACCACCTCCTGTCTTATGAATTAAAGCAGTTGCTTTTATAGCATCAAAAATTGATTCCATAGAATCCTCTACAGGCACAACAAAGCAAGCAGAAAGTTGACCCAGTTCTTTCCCTGCATTCATAAGGGTAGGAGAGTTAGGCATAAACTCCAAATTTGCCATCATATCAAAAAAAGCTTGCTCTATCTCTTTTACTACTTCTTTGCTAGCTCCGTACCTTTTCTCCACCTCTGCAATTGCTCTAGCTACCCTTGCTACTAACTGATAGGGGGTTTCTATCACCCTTCCTTCTTTATCTTTCTTAAGATACCGTTTTTTTAAAACTAATAAAGCATTGGGAGAAAAATTAAGCGTATCGTTCATTTTGACTCCTTTCTCTTAAAATTCAAAATGGAACAATTTCTAATTTACCACCAAATAGCGAAATGTCAAGGAAAAATACTATATATAGTAGTATCTCTCTAAATAGGATACAAAATATAGAAAAAGAGGGGGGTAAGAAAACATTTTTTACCCCAATTTTAAAAGAACCGAATCAATATCAATCAACTTCTCTTGAAGGGAGCAACGCTCTCTCTTATTATTAACTGAGGAGAGAGCACTAGTCTCTTTATATTTTCTTTTTTCTTCTCTATTTGTTCTTTCAAAACATCTACTCCTAAGGAAGCCATTTCTTTTAAAGGTTGTCTTACTGTAGAAAGTTTAATCTCACCTTGAATGCATAAAGGATTATCGTCAAAGCCAATAACTGAAAGTTGTTCAGGAATCTTTATTTTATAGCGATTAGCGAAATTAAGCACCTCCTCAGCCATCTCATCGCTAGCAGCAAACACAGCTGTAGGAGGACTAGAAGTATCGAAAAGTTCTTCTAGGCACCTTCTTGCCTCTAGATAGGAAAAATTTGCCACTTTTATATACTTATCGCTAACTTTGATCTTATTCTCTATCAACGCAGATTTATAACCCTCTATCCTTTCCTGAGCACATTGAACTCTCAAATCACCAGCAAGATGAGCGATTCGTTTATGCCTTTGAGTTATTAAATATTCTGTAGCTTGATAGGCGCCTCTAAAATTATCTACTGCCACAAAACTAACATCGAGCTCCTCCACTTTCTTATTTATCACTACACAAGGTAACTTTTCTTTTAATATTCTTTTTAACTGCTCCTGGTTAGCAATAACATCGGCAAAAATAACACCATCTACTAAAGATATATTGAATCTATCCTTAGTCCAGAATATGTGGAGATAAAGGTCTATGTTTTTTCTCTCTAAACTAAATCCTACTCCCTTTATTAACTCCAGAGCGTAAAAAGAGTTAAATATCCCTTCGTATCCCGGAATAATTAATCCATAAACTCCTAATTTTCCCCCTGCTAATTTGCGAGCATAAACAAAAGGTTGGTAATGCAACTTCTTTATAACTTTCTCCAGCTTTTTCCTATTCTTCTCTTTTACAGAAAAAGGATTAGATAAAAAGCGGGAGACAGTAGCGATAGATACCCCTGCTTGGCGGGCTACTTCATTTATAGTAACTTTTGATGAAGACACAGAATTTTCTTCGTCTTTTATTTAGAAACTACTAAATCACCCTCTTTAAGAGAGTATCCTTTAACTACATCTTTAATATCTGCGGCAGAAATCTCCTCTCTTGCCTCCACCACCTCTATGCTTCCTATCAAGGACTTACCCCTAAATACATCGAACTTACTTCCTACTTTTACTCCTGAACTCTGTCCTAGATCAATCACCACAAATCTCTCTTTTTCATTTACAGCAAGAATAGAACCCTTAAGAGGGGAAAATGTGCTGGGCACAGAAGAACTAACTTGAGCCTGCGATACCTTTTCTTTAGTGCTACTATCTTTAGGTTTTACTACAATGGGAGGAAGTTGTACTGCGGGCTCTTCTTCCTTGGTTCCCTTTAAAGCTCTAGCTAACTCCTCCTTTAGTTGTTGAAACATTAAAGACTTTTCTTTTAAAATTTTCTCTACTTGAGAAACTCTCTTTTCTAAATCTACTTTCTCATTCATAGCTTCTTTAAGTCTATTCTGAATCTGAAGTTGTTCTTCTCTCGCTAGAACTATCTCCTGCTTAAGATCCATATTTTCCTTTCTCAACTTAGCTAATTCCTTAGATATTGTCTGACGAGCTTCTCGTTCATTTACTAAATCTTTACTCATCACCTGAAGTGTTCTTTCCTTAAAAGCTAACTCATTCTCTAATTTCTCTTTGTCTTGGATGAGTTGATCCAACTTGATACTTAACTCTTTGTTTTCTTTAACTAATTTGTTTATCTCTGCTTTGGCATCAAGGAGTCCTTTATTTAACTTTTCTAACTTAACCTGAAGCTCTGCTTTTTCTCTTACTACATCTTCCCAGTGCTGAGGTATCTGTTGAGGTATTTTTTTTGTAGATACTTCTCTTTGAGGTAATTGTTCTAATTTCTTCTCTAAAATTTCCTTTTCTCTCTTTATCATCTCATATCTATCTCTTAAAAATTCTTTCTCTCTCTCTACTCTAGAAAGTTCTGCTTGAATATTTCTCCATCTTTCCTCTAACTTCTTCGCTCTATTATCCAGTTGAGCATTTTCTTCTAAAAGTTCTTTCTTTTCTTGAGACAACTTAGCAATGTCCTCTTCTAAACCTCTGTTCTTCTCAAAGAGCTTCTGTGCCTGTGAGTAAAATTTCATAGCAATAAAGCCACTTACCAATAATAAGATAAGAAGGATTATCAAAGGTACATTCCTCTTTATTTCCATTATCTCCCTCCTTCCTTTAACTTTATTATAATATTAATTTTATTCAACTTTATTATAACATTTTCTTTTTAGGAATGTAAAGCTTTTTCTTCAAAAAGTAAGTGTGCTACCCCTAAAGATGCAGCGTTTCTTCCTAACGAGGATAAGTTTATTTTCAAATTTTTTCCCAATGCACTAAAAGAAAATTTTCTTACTGTCTTTAAAATCTCTTCTAAAAAGAAATCTCCTGCTTCCTCAAAACCTCCTCCTATGATAACTACCTCTGGATTTAAAAGATTTATAAGAAATGCTATCTTAACTCCTAAAGGGAAGGCTGCTTCTTTCAATATCTCTCTTGAAACTCTATCTTTTCCTTTTGCCTCTTCAACAATACTTTCTAAAGATAAACTTCCTACAGAATCTATTCTTTTAATTAAAGAAGTATTTCTTCCTAAAGAGATTAACTCCTTTGCCCTCTTTGTAACACCTAAATCCTGAGGCCATTGAGAAAGGAAACCAAACTCTCCTAAAGAGGAAACCATCACTTTTTGAGAATTAACAAACAATTCCCCTGCACCCCCATCCTTTCCTCTGTAAAGCTTACCATCAATAATAAGACCGCATCCTACGCCAGAAAACATATAAATTAAATTTTTATAGCTTGAATAATTTAACTTATACTCAGCGAAGGCAGAAGCATTGGCATCGTTCTCAATAAATATGGGTAACTTAAATTTATCTTCTAGATACTTCTTAAAAGGAAGAGAAATGTAAACACAACTGTCATCCTGTTTCTGTGGCCAATATACTACTCCTTTTCTCCTATTCACTATTCCTCCTAGAGCAAGACCAGCTCCTATAATATTACTTTTGTATCTTTTAGATTTTTTAAAAATTTCCTCAAAAAGAGAAAGGCACACATCAATTGTCTCATTAGCAGTAACAAACTTTCTTTTTCTCTCTGCATGAAGAACTATTTTTCCTTTGCTATTCAAAAGCAACGCACGGGCATCAAAAAGATTAAGCCCTATACCAATTACATATTTTCCCATCTTCAGAATTTTCTGCGATAAAATAATCTTACTATATGCTGTGTATCTAATACCGATAAACTTCCTCCATAAGGATCATACAAAATCTGTGAAGCTATTCCTCTTCCTGAGTCGCCATATTGCAAAACCACTCCCTCTCCTTCTCCTAAAATGTATCTTGCCTCAAAGAAAAAGTTATGGTGAGGTTCATAACAAACGCGACCTTCTTCATTCAAAATAGAAATATCATTCCATTTAGAATATACATATTTTAAATAAAAATTCCATTTAGAAGAAGGAGCAAAATTTATTCCTAATCCCACATGATTAATATTACTATCAATTGGACCTGCCCATTTATATTCATTTTTCGTCCAATCCCAATCTATAGTAAGAAGAGGAGAAGTTTTCCATTCCCAACCTAATTTGAAGATATCATAATAAGGATAGGGAGGGGTAGGGAAAAATTCAGTTCTATTGAGCCAATTATTCCATCCCAAATATCCTTCTTCATTAGCTGTACAGGCTCCATCTAATATAGCACGAGGAAAATTATCATAGGCAATATTAATATCATTGGTATGTTCCCATATTCCCCACATTTTAAATCTATCACTGAATTTATATTCGGCTCCTAAAGAAACAGTCTTGACGGAAGGATCCCTTCCATCCTCAATAGAATCATTTTCGACATCAAATTCTCCCGTATCTTTATTAAAGACATAAGGATCGTATCCTTTTACTGTATCCGGTTTATCGTGATATATCCCTAAAAACTTTGTGGTTAATTTAGAAGTAGGACGATATTCAGCTTCCAGTCGTGTTACATTCTCAAGATATTTACCGTCAGTAGAATGAACATTCCTTAAATCAAACAAAAGATCTAATTTATTTTCAAGAAGTCTTTTTACCTCTCCGCGCAACCCGACAACATCTCGACCTACATCTATACCATCTCCTAAACATTGATGCTTAATATCTTCCCATTTCAGTGTTGGTTCGTAGAAACCTGCATAATAATATTTAAAAGGCTCACCGAAGTGGAGGTGTCTTGACCAAAACCGATCATGACGGGTCTCTATATATGTAGAAAGTCCGGGAGTAAAGTCTGAATCCAGATGAGCAAACATCAACCTCATTTTATAAAAAACTCCCTTATCCTGTGAGTCAATTCCATAATAGTCTTTACCTAATATATCTTTTTGTAAGGACTTAAGAAGAGAAAAATAATAAGCATTTCCTCTCTTTTTTCTTTTAAAATTGGTAGTTTTATCTTGACAGTTACGAGAAGTTGCTATCTCAAATCTTGCCCCTAAACCCTCAAAGGGCTGCCAAGAAGAATCTAATGCCCACACGAAATTAGAAGCATCCAGACTCCCTTTTTTATATCCCAATTTACTGGTATACAATCCTCCTAAAATAAATCTTTCTCCAACTATCTGTTTTGCTCTTATCGCAGTATTAAAAGTATCAAACTCCTCATACTCCTGCCATAACTCTTGAGGAGAATTAAACGTTGCTTGTAGAGAAAACCCATTCGGTTGATTAAGAGAACAACTTATTCCTCTAAGAAAAGCTAATCGTGTTCCTGTGCTATCGCGAGCAATCCAAGCTAAATCATCATCAAACTGACCCGGATAAAACTCAATCGGAGGATTAATAATCTCTTTACCTGGCTTCCAACGTGTAAGCCACTGAGATTCTTCCCAATAAATATGTTTATTGGAAAGTTGTAAGGGGTCATCACTATTTAAAGCTTGTTTTTCTAAAGCAATGGGATAAATTCTTAAAGAAAAATTATCTTGACTATAATCAAACCACAACTCCCTAAATCCCCGAAAGAGATAATGAATATCCTGAGAAGGGAAAGCAAAAGTATGTGTCCAATCCCAGGCGGTTCCGGTAGTATAAAAAGCAGTTTTTCCATCCACTACTTTTATCTCTCCCGTATTAAATGAATCTCCATAATCGGTAATCACTTTTTGAGAAATTGTTCTTTTCGTTCCCGACCAGTAAAGTAACTGCAACTGGACGCTATCAACACCAGCGTCATCTTCTACTGTAAATTTAGATGTTTTTCCTACAAAACTCCAAGGATCAATAGTTAAATTAGTATGAAAACTAATACTTCCTGAAAAGTCATAATCAAGATTAATTCTTACGCGGTCAAAGATGGCCGGATCAAATGTATTCTCTTTATTATTAAAGTTTTCTGAATTAAGTAATCTCCAATCTTTTTCGTTTAAATCCCAATTAGCCCTTTTCCAAATAAAACTATCGTTAGTTATTCCAAATCCTGTCTGATATACTCCCTCTAATTTCCATTCACTTTTAGTCTCTTTCTTAGGAGAAGAAGGCTTAGAAAAAAAACTCTTTTTTGGCGGGCGAGAAACTACATTTGAGGGAACTTCGCCTTTAGAGTAAAAATCTAAAGTTCTTCTAATCTTTTCTTTTCTTATCTTTTCTAAAAATTTCTTTGCTTCTTCCTCGGAAGGGTTTATAAGGAGAGCTTTTCTAAATTCTATCTCTGCTTGATATATATCTCCCTTCTTTAAATAACTTTTTCCTAATTCTACACAGTACTTACTTCCTAGAGAAGCTTTTACTCCTAAAGGTGGTAATAAAAGCAGAAAAGTTAAAAAAAAGTAAAAAACTTTCATTCTATTTTAAATTTTAGCAAAATTTTTATTAAAAGCAATAATTTTTACTTTGGCATAGTGTCAACAAAATTGTGTAGAGAGCTCTAAAAAAATTAACTAAACATCTTCTTAATAACCTGTGCTATTTTTCTTTTTATAATTGTTTTTTCTTCTCAAATTTCTTTTTTTCTCTTTCCTTACCTCCTTCATTTATGCGTATCTTAACTTCCTTCTTAGTCTCATCTTATCAATTAATTTTATCATCCTTTTTATATTTATTACTATAAAGGTCATTATAACCTCTATTGTAACCTTCTTTAAAGTTCTATATCTTGCCCTGAAAAGATTATGCCATTTTTTAGGCTTTAAGCAAATTTTCTCTCTATTAGGTGTCTTAATTTGATGGATTGTTTAT
>QNCE01000014.1 GCA_003644405.1 Candidatus Omnitrophota bacterium
AAAGTAGTTGCTAACCCTACTATAAATTTAGTTTCTCTAAACGGGAAGCCTCATTCTTTATACGAACTTACCCTTCATCCTTATTTAGTGCTTATGTTTTGGACTAGTTGGTGCTATTTTTGTAAGGCAACCCTCAAGAATATAAACGAGAATATAAATAGGATGTACCAAAGGTACATATATTCTTTATAAATCTGGGAGAGAAGGCTTCTATGGTAAAGAATTTTATCGATGAATTAGCTCTCAATTCTTACATAAGAAAAAACATTCTCCTTGATCGAAAGGGAATGTTGGCAAAGGAGTTTAAGATTATAGGAGTACCAACCTTTATATTCTTTAAAAACGGAGAAGAAGTTTACAGAGCCCATACCTTTAGTAACAAACTTCTAAGGGAGGTGTTTGGTGAGTAATCACAGTTTGGTAGTTGACCTTTATCAACTTACTATGGGACAAGTATATTTTAAGTATAAAAGGAATACTCAAGCCAGTTTCAATCTTTTTATTCGTTCTCCCAGAAGGCCATTTTATGTAGCTTGTGGAATAGATGATGCACTTCAAGCTTTAGAGAATTTTAAATTTACCCAAGCAGATATAGATTATCTTAGAAGTTTGGGAATGTTTGATGAAGCCTTTCTTAAATATTTAGAAAGCTTTCGGTTTAAAGGAACAGTATGGGCTGTTTCTGAGCCAGAGATAATTTTTGCTCCCGAACCTATCTTGCGAGTTACAGCTGATATAGTTGAAGCTCAAATAGTAGAGAGCACCCTTCTAAATAAGATAAATCTAGCTACTACTTTAGCAACAAAGGCGGCGAGAGTAGTTTTATCAGCAAAAGGTAAAGGAGTCTATGATTTTTCTTTACGGCGTACTCAAGGAATAGAAGGGGCTTTAGCTTGTGCTAAATATTCTTATATGGTAGGGGTTAAAGGGACATCTTTTTGTTTGGCTGGTAAAATTTACAAGATTCCTGTAGTAGGGACTATGGCTCATTCTTATGTGATGAGTTTTGACCGGGAAGTAGAGAGTTTTTTAAATTTTGCTAAAGAATTTCCTACAAAAACTGTCCTTCTTATAGATACTTACGATGTAAAGAAAGGAGCTCTTTCAGCAATAAGAGTAGCTAAGTTTTTAAAACGTAGGGGCATAGATTTAGTAGGAATACGTCTAGATAGCGGAGATTTAGGAAGGGATGCCCGTTATCTTAGAGAACTGTTAGATAAGGAAGGTTTTATTGATGTAATAATATTTGCCTCAGGAAATCTTGATGAGTATAAAATAAAGAAGTTAGTAGAGGAAAAAGCTCCTATCGATGCTTTTGGGGTGGGGACAAATATGGGATGTTCTTCTGATTTGCCTTTTACTGATGTTATCTACAAATTAGGAGAAATAAAAGAGAAAGGCTCAAGTTTCATTCCTGCTATGAAACTCAGTGAGGGTAAAACTACCTATCCTGGACGCAAGCAAATCTTTAGAGAGTTCGATAAAGAAGGAAAAATGATTGGTGATTGGTTGGGACTGGACAATGAAACCTCTAAAGGTAAGAAGCTTTTTAGAAAGGTAATGGAAAAAGGAAAGAGAATCTATCGAGAAAAAAACCTTGAAGAGAAGAAAAAAATATTTCTTCAGAAGCTTTCGTCTGTCCCTAGTTATCTGAAAGAGATAGATTCTTCTAGTAGTTATCCAGTGAGGATTACAAAAAAATTGCTTAATTTAACTACCACTTTAACAGAGCAGATAAAAAAGAGGATTGAGGAAAAGGTAGTTTTTTTAGATATTGATACTCAGGTCGATTTTCTAGATAAAAAGGGCGCTCTTTATGTTCCTGGGGGAGATAAAATAATAAGAAATTTAAAGCTACTTACTAAATTTGCCTTTCAAAAAAATATTCTTATTCTCTCTTCTCAAGATACCCATCGAAAGGATGATCCTGAATTTAAAGAGTTCCCTCCCCATTGCATAAAAAATACTAAAGGGTATAAAAAAATAAAAGATACTCTTTTAAAGAAGTATAAAATTATTTCTTTCAGAAAAATTTACTCTCCTCAAGAATTAAGAAAAATAAAAGATTGCTATCCCCAAATTATTCTAGAAAAAAATATCCTTAACCTATTTTCTAATCCTAATACATTGAATCTTTTAGAGATTATGTTTCCGGAGAAGGTAGTAGTATATGGAGTAGTAACAGAATACTGTGTAAAGGAAGCAGTGGAAGGGCTATTGAAGAATGATTTTAAGGTAATTTTAGTAGAGGATGCCATTAAAGAGATTTCTAAGAAAGAAAAGGATAAGTTGTTCTCTATATGGAAAAAGAGAGGGGTAGAATTTACTACCACTAAAAAGATATTAAAAGAGTTAGGAGATATAAAATAATACCTTTCCAAGTAGTTCTCTTGGGCAATAATTAAACATGAATAAATTTAGTTTGGCATCTTATTGACATATATTACTTTTTATGCTATTGTAAGCGAGCTTTATGAGAAGAGAAAAGACAGTAGGAATAATTGGTTTTGGTAATATGGGTTCTGCAATAAGCGAAGGGCTTCTTTTTAAAGAATGGAGAGTATACGTTTATGATAGGAATAAGAGAAAGCTAAGAGAGAAAAAAAAGTATTTTGTCTCTCCTAGCACAGATCACTTAATACAGTACTCACCGTATATAATTATTGCTGTAAAGCCTCAAGATATTCCTGCGCTTTTAGAAGAAATAAAAGAAGGAGTATTAATTCATAGACCTTTGGTTATTTCAATAGCTGCAGGGGTATCTATTAAATTTTTTGAGGAGAGACTGCCTAAGATTAAAATAATTAGAGTGATGCCCAATCTAGCTGCTAAAAAAAGAGAGTCTATTTCTTTCATCTCCCCAGGAAGACTTGTTAGCTTAAAAGATATAGAGATAGCAAAGGAGATTTTTAAATGTATCGGTGAAGTAGTATTGATTAAAGAAAGCTTTTTAGACAAGGTTACAGCAATTTCTGGTAGTGGACCAGGTTATGTTTACTATTTTATGGATACCTTATATAAAAGCGCACTTTCTTTGGGATTTAGCAGGATAGTTGCAATGAGAATGGTAAAAAAGACATTTTTAGGAGCAATTACTCTTATTAAAGATAGTAGAGAGGATTTCTCTCTGTGGATAAAGAAAGTAGCTTCTCCAGGAGGAACCACTCAAGCAGCCTTAGATTTTTGGAAAAATTGCAAATTAGAAAGGTTGGTTCGAAGAGGTATAAAGAAAGCTTATTTAAGAGCTAGACAGCTTAATTTAAAGAAAAAATAAATGTTTTCTGAGTTAATAGGAAGTTTTTCTTTCCGATTCTATAGAAAGATAATTAGACAGCCCTTCAAGAGAAGTATTATATTTTTTATCTTATTTATATGTTTTATTAGTGCAATTGCCTCTTTTAAAGGAACGATAGTAATAAAAAGCAGTTTACCTAAAATAGTTTCTTGGATAGAAAATAACTTAAAGTATCTTTCTGATTTACCTTTTATAGAGATTAAGGAGGGTAAAATTATAACTCCTCAAGACACATATCTTAAAAAATGGAATGATAAATTTACTTTTATTATAGAACCCAATAAAGAAAAGGCAGGTGTTTTTCTTCAGGATTATTCTAATGTAGGAATTCTCACCCAAGAGCAGTTTTTCTTAAAGATTACAAAGCCTAGAGGAGCAGAAATAAAATCCTATAGTCTTACTAATATTAAATCTTTAAAAGTTTATCCTGTGAAAGATGGTATAAGATTTGTTACACCTAAAAACACATTTTTGCTTAATTCACACTCTGTGGAAAGATTCCTAAAAAAAATATCTGTATTTATTTATCCTATAATATTTTTATGGTTTCTATCTTGGTATGGAGTGAGTAAATCTTTGCATATCTTGATATTCAGTATCTTTTCTTTCTTAATAAATAATAAATTGAGTACCTCTCTTACTTATAAACAAATTTTGAGCATAGGTATTTATGCTATTATTCCAGTTACTCTTTTGGGGTTAATTAAAGATTTGATAGGTCTTCAAATTCCCATGTTTTGGTTTATTTATTCTTTAGTCTATATGGGATTTATCTATAGAGTAATAGAAAGAATCAAGGAGGAATAGATGGAAAGAGTCGGAATAATTGGAGGAAGTGGGTTATATAAAATAGAGGGACTAAAGAGAAAAAAAGAAATTAGTTTAACTACTCCTTTTGGTAAACCGTCAGACAAGTTTATTCTGGCAGAGTTTCAAGGAAGAGAGGTAGTGTTTTTGCCTCGTCACGGAAGAAATCACAAAATTTCTCCCTCTACTATAAATTACCGTGCTAATATTTATGGAATGAAAAAACTAGGTGTAGGTTGGATAATTTCTGTAAGTGCTTGTGGATCTTTAAAGGAGCATATTCAACCTTTAGATTTTGTTATTCCCCTTCAGTTTGTAGATAGGACTAATCAAGCACGCAAATATACTTTCTTTGATGAAGGGATAGTTGTGCACATAAGTTTTGCTCATCCTGTATGTGAATCTTTAGCAAAAAAACTAAAAGAAGGAGCCAAGAAGGTTGGGGTTAAACTTCACTATGGAGGTGTCTATCTTAACATGGAGGGGCCTCAGTTTTCTACCTTAGCAGAATCAAATCTTTACCGCAGTTGGGGAATGGATATTATTGGGATGACCAACATGGCTGAGGCAAGGTTAGCACGGGAAGCAGAAATCTGCTATGCAACTTTAGCAGCAGTTACTGACTATGACTGCTGGCATCCTTCTCACGATAGCGTTACTGCTCAGATGGTTATAGATAACCTTTTTAAGAATGTAGAGAATGCTAAAAAGATTTTAAAAGAAATTATTCCTTTGATAGAAAAGAAAAGAGAATGTAACTGTAAGCAAGCTTTAAAAGATGCAATCGTTACTCCTAAAAGAGCTATACCTCCTAAAAAGAAATTAGCTCTCAAGCCAATAATAGGGAAGTACCTATAATAACAATAATATGAAAGAGAAAGACTATAAGGAAAAATTGAATCTTCCTAAAACTAATTTTTCTATGAGGGCTAATCTTACTTCTTTAGAGCCTCGTATTCTTCGGTTTTGGGAGGAAGTTGATATCTATAAAAAACTTCGTCAGAAAAATAAAGGAAAGCCTAAGTTCGTCCTTCATGATGGTCCTCCTTATGCCAATGGGCTTATTCATATTGGTCATGTTTTAAACAAAGTATTAAAGGATATAGTAATAAAATTTAAATTTATGCAAGGTTATGATTGCCCCTTTATCTGTGGATGGGATTGCCATGGTTTACCTGTAGAGCATCAGTTACTTAAGGAATTAAAGTTAACCAAACATGATGTGGATATTATAGACTTTCGTAAAAAAGCTGCTCAGTTCGCCTTAAAGTTTGTAGAATTACAAAAGAAAGATTTTATAAGGCTAGGTTGTTTCAGCGATTGGTCCCATCCCTACCTTACTTTAGATAAGGAGTACGAATACTGGGTGATAAAGCTTTTAGAAGAACTGGTAAAGAGGGGTTATCTCTACAGGAAGATGAAACCAGTAAACTGGTGCTATAAGTGCGAAACAGCTTTAGCAGAAGCAGAGGTTGAATATCAAGAAAAGGAGTCCCATTCTATATATTTTCTTTTTAAGGTTAAGCAACCTATTCCTTTATTTCCTTCTTATAAAGAAGTTTACTTTTTAGTATGGACTACTACTCCTTGGACTTTAATTTCTAATGTAGGTGTGGCAGTTCATCCTAGATTTTCTTATGTTTTAGCTAAGTTAGAGGATAAGTTTGTCATTCTAGCTAAGGATCTTATTCCTTCCTTAGAGGAGACATTAAAAGTTTCTTTAAAAGTATTAAAGGAATTCGAGGGCAAAGAACTGGAATACGTAAAGTTGGAGCATCCCTTCTTAGATAGAGAATCTTTGGTGGTATTAGGAGGTTTTGTTTCCCGAGAAGAAGGAAGTGGTTGTGTTCATATTGCTCCTGGGCATGGTGAGGAAGATTTTTCTTTAGTGGAAACCTACAACCTTCGAATAATAATGCCTGTAAATGAGAAGGGAATATTTACTGAGGAGGCAGAAGAATTTGCAGGTAAAAATATTGAAGAGGCAAGCTTGGAAGTGATAGAAAAACTTAGAGAAAAAAAATACCTTTTACTTCATCACAAAATAGTCCATTCTTATCCTCACTGCTGGCGGTGTAAAAATCCTATAATCTTTAGAGCTACCTCCCAATGGTTTTTAAAAATTGACCATTCCAATCTTCGTCAAGGAGTTCTTAAAGAAATAGAACGAGTGAAATGGATTCCCTCTTCAGGTTTAGAGAGGATGAAAGCAATGGTTGAGATTCGTCCCGATTGGTGTCTTTCTCGCCAAAGGCTTTGGGGGGTTCCTATCCCCGCAATAAAATGTCAGAACTGTAGAGAGGTAATTTTAGATGAAAAAGTAATTGAATTAACCAGTCAAGTATTTAGGGATAAAGGTTCCGACAGTTGGTTTACTTTAGAAGTTGAAAATTTTCTTCCTCCCAATTTTAGTTGCCCAAAATGCAAATCAAAAGAGTTTGTTAAAGAAGAAGATATTCTAGATGTTTGGTTTGAGTCAGGGGCTAGTTTTTTAGCAGTACTTAAGACGAATCCCGATTTATCTTTTCCTGCAGATATGTATTTGGAAGGAAGTGACCAGCATCGAGGTTGGTTTCAGGGTTCTCTTATTCCTTCCCAAGCAATTGTAGAGAGTGCTCCTTTTAAGTCTGTTCTTACTCACGGCTTTGTGGTAGATGGAGAGGGAAGAAAGATGTCTAAGTCTTTAGGAAATGTTATTTCTCCTCAAGAGATAATTAATCGCTATGGAGCGGAGATTTTAAGGTTATGGGTAGCCTCCAGCGATTACTCCGAAGATGTAAGGATTTCTTCCAAAATTTTAAATCAGCTTATAGATTTCTATCGGAAAGTAAGAAATACTATAAGATTTCTTTTAGGTAATCTCTATGATTTTTATCCTTCTCGAGATAAATTGTCTCTGTCTCAATTAGAAGAAGTGGATAGATTTATGCTTTCTTTTACTTCTTCAGTGTTTGAAGAGGTTTTGGCTTACTATGAAAGTTTTGCTTTTTATAAAGTGTGCCAAAAAGTTTATAACTTCTGTAATATTAGCCTTAGCTCTTTTTATCTTGACATTTTAAAAGATAGACTATATACTTATTCACCAAATTCAAGGGAAAGGAAATCTGCACAGAATGTTCTCTACTATATTTTAAGAGTCCTTATAAAGATGGTTGCTCCCATTTTAAGCTTTACCGCTGAAGAAGCACACCAGGTATTTTTAAATCAGGAGAACAGACAAATTTCTATATACCTTCATAACTTTAATGAAGATATTTTTCCTCATTATCGAGATAAGGAATTGGAGAAGAAATGGACAAAGATTTTATCTTTGAGAGACACAGTTCTTAAGAAGATAGAAAAGCAGAGAGAATCCCAGATTATAGGTAGTTCTCTGGAAGCAGAAGTAATCCTTAGTTTTCCTGAAAAGCAATATTCCTTTTATAAAGATTTAGATAATACTTTAAGAGAAGTTTTTATCGTCTCTAAGGTAGAAATAGTTAAAGGTGAGGAGAAAATAGAGGTTAGAAGGGCTAAAGGTAAAAAGTGCCTCCGCTGTTGGAACTACAGGGAGGACGTTGGTATAGACGATAGTTACCCTGACATTTGTGGTAAATGTTTAAATGCCTTAAAGGAGGAGAGATTATGAGGTCAAAAAAACAAAGGTTTACAAAAAAAGAATTAAAAGCTTATCAGGAGAAACTTTTTAGCCTACGTGATGAGATATTTTCTCAGATGAAGGATTTATCTCAAGATACCCTGATGAAGTCTCAAAAGGATATTTCCGGAGATATCTCAGGATATAGTATCCATATGGCCGATGTAGCCAGCGATAATTATGAGAGAGAATTTAACTTAGGTTTAGTTTCCAATGAAAGGAAACTTCTTATGGAAATAGATGAGGCTTTAAAGAGAATAGAGGAAAACAATTTTGGAGTATGCTTATATTGTAATAAGCCTATTGCCAAAAAAAGATTAAAAGCCATCCCCTATGCTCGCTGCTGCAAAAAATGTCAAGAGAAGTTAGAAAAGGAAGAAAGAGTATAATCCTAATGGGGTAGTATGTATAGTTTCTTTTTGTACATTTCTTTTAGACTTTCTCCTAAAAAGTTATCTTAAAGATTTAGGCCATACTTCCATCCCTTTAATAAAAAATATCCTACATATTACCATAGTTTTTAATAGGGGTGCAGTTTTTGGTATTTTTCCTAATAAAGGTAATCTTTTGGTCTATCTTAGTTTTGCCTTTATAGTGTTGTTTTTGGTATTTATAAGAAGAGAAAAGATGGAGACTTTTCTAATAAAATTTGCCTATGGTTTAGTTTTAGGTGGGGCACTTTCTAATTTTCTTGATAGAATTTTATATGGGTATGTGATAGATTACATAGATATAAGAATATGGCCGGTCTTTAACCTCTCCGATTTGTGTATAAGCACAGGAGTTGCTCTGATAATATTTAATTCCTTCCGTAGTAAAGTATGCAAAAGGAGTTTGTAATTTCCCAGAGAGTAGAAAATTTAAGACTTGATAAATTTTTAGCAGATAATTTACCTAATCTCTCTCGGAGCAAAATAAAATACCTCATTCAGGAAGGGAAAGTTTTAGTCAATGGGAAAAAAGTTAAAGTTAGTTACCTCCTAAAGCTTAACGATACAGTCACTCTTGAGTATCGTAAGCAACAAAAAGAATTGGAACCATTCAAGCTGACTGTTAAAATTATCTATGAAGATGAGGATATTCTTATAGTAGATAAACCGACTAATTTAGTTGTGCATCCTCCTAACTTGAATTATCAAAAAACATTGGTGAATGCTTTAACATATATGGGTAAAGAGCTTTCTAACCTTAATTTCTTAAGAAGAGGGGTAGTACACCGATTAGATAAGGAAACCTCAGGGGTTATGGTTTTAGCAAAGAACGATTCCGCTCATTTAAATCTTCTAAGGCAGTTTAAGGAGAGGTTGGTGAAGAAGGAGTACTGTGCGTGTGTGTGGGGGATAGTAAAACAAAAAGAATTAAGGATAGATTTACCTTTAACAAGGGATAGAAGGAATCCCTTCAAAATGAAAGTAGGGTTTTTGGAATCAAAAAAAGCCCTTACTTTAGTGAAGGTGATAAAGTATTTAAGAGAGGCAACTTTTCTTTCTTTAACTCCCTTTACTGGAAGGATGCATCAGATAAGAGTTCATCTAAACTTCTTAGGGTATCCTATTGTGGGAGATAAAAAGTATGGAATAAGTGATGGTTATAGTGAATTACTATTACATGCAAAAAAATTAGGCCTTTACCACCCCAGAAGTGGTAAGTTTTTAGAATTTGAGTCACCTCTTCCTGAGAGGTTTTTAAATTTCCTTAAAGAAAGATGTACCACATAATTCCTATATCTAAGGTAAAAAAAGAGATAGCTGTCCCTGGCGATAAATCTATTTCTCATCGAGCACTTCTTATAAGCTCGTTAGCCAGAGGTAAAACAAAAATTATAAACTTTTTGAATAGCCAAGATACTCTGGCTACTTTGAAATGTTTAAGAATGCTGAATGTAGAGATTAAATATACTAAAAGAAAAAATGAAGCAGAAGTTAACTCTCGTGGTCCTTTATTCGATATCTCTGGGAAAGTTAAATTAAATGCTCAAGAGTCAGGGACAACTATCAGATTGTTAAGCGGAATTCTTGTAGCTCAGAAATTTTCTTCTTTGTTAGAGTCTAAAGGTTCTTTAAGAAAAAGACCAATGAAAAGGATAACTTACCCTCTAAGGTTAATGGGTGGTAAAATAAAAGGTAAAATAAAAGATAAAGAAGAATATCCTCCTTTGGAAATAGACCCTACAGATTTCCTTTTGGGGATAAATTATAAGTTACCTCAGGCCAGTGCTCAAGTAAAATCTGCAATTATGTTTGCTTCTCTATTCTCTAAAGGGAAAACAAAAATAGTAGAGCCCCAACATTCAAGAGACCATACAGAAAGGATGCTTAGATTATTCGGGGCTAAGCTAAAAAAGGTTTCGAAAAGTATCACTATTGAAAAATCTAAGCTGGCCTCCCCTGGTGAGATATTTATTCCTTCAGATATATCTTCTGCTTCCTTTTTTATTGCTTTGGGTTTACTCCTTAAGGATTCAGAAATTTTAATTAGAAATGTTGGTTTGAATCCTACTAGAAGTGGCTTTTTGAAAGTTTTAAAAAGAATGGGAGCAAATATCAAGGTCTTTAATAGAAAAAATTACTTCGAGCCTTATGGAGATGTTTTAGCAAAATCATCTCAACTTAAAGGAGTAGAAGTAGAGGAGAAAGAAATTCCTCTAATGATTGATGAGCTTCCTATTCTTATGGTTTGTGCCTCTTTTGCTAAAGGCAGAACTATTATTAAAGGATTAAGGGAGTTAAAAGTAAAAGAGACGGATAGGTTAAGCTCCATGGTTTACAATTTAAAGAAAGCAGGTGTAGATATTAAAGCTACAACTTATAAAGGAGATAACTGGAAAGTAGAGATTTTGGGGAAAAGAAAGATAAATTCAGTAAAGTTTAGAAGTTTTTCTGACCATCGCACAGCAATGAGCTTGATAGTATTCGGTATGGCTTCCCAGAAAAGTTTTTATCTTGATGATGTAACCTGCATAGATAAGTCTTTCCCTGATTTTATTCCTATTATAAACTCTCTTTATGGGTAAAGTATGTTTTAGTGTTTTTATTTTTCTGGTAATGATGAACCATTTTACAGTAGCAGAAAGTTTTAGAATTAACCTCGTTAGTGTAGGCAAGATAAACCAAGAAATACTTTCTTACCTCAAAGATGCGTTATCTTCTTATTTTGATATTACAAAAGTAGGTGTCATAAAAAAAATAGAGGTGCCTGGGGACTGTTTTAATTCTGAGAGAGGTCAGTTTTTAGGAGAATGCATCCTTAAATATTTACCATCTTTTAGGCACAGTAAGACATTAGGGCTTATAGATAGAGATCTCTATTCAGAGGGATTAAATTTTATCTTTGGTGTTGCAACCCTCTCTAAGGCAGTAGTTGCACTGCCCCGTCTTAAAAATGAATTTTATGGCTTAGAACCTAACAAAGACCTTTTCTACTTAAGGATACTTAAAGAAGCAAATCACGAGCTGGGGCACTGTTTTGGTCTAAGTCACTGTTCTAATTCTAGATGCGTTATGTATTTTTCCAATAGTCTGAGGGATACCGACAAGAAGCCTACTGAATTTTGTAAAACATGCAGAAAGAAACTAAAAAAGATAACTGAAAGTAAATGCGTTTGGTAAGGTTTCTTTATCAGAAAAAAATAGGGTGGGGTATACTGGAAGAGAGAAAGATTAGATTACTGAGAGAACCACCTTTTTATAGAATTAGATTAGCGGGTATAAATCTACCTTCTAAGAAAATAAAGAAATTTTTGGCTCCTGCACAACCTACTAAGATTATTTTAGTGGGTTTAAATTATAGAGATCATGCTAAAGAACTTAAGATGAAAATTCCTAAGGAACCTATAATATTTTTAAAACCTCTCTCATCGTTAATAGGAAATGAAGCAGATATAATTTATCCTTCTGGAGTTAAGAGGCTAGACTATGAGGCAGAGCTTGCTTTTGTGATAAAAAAAGCTGGAAAGAATATACCTCTACATAAAGCTAGAGATTATATTTTAGGTTATACTTGTCTAAACGATGTTACGGCACGAGATATTCAACAGAGAGATATTCAGTGGACGAGAGCAAAATCTTTTGATACTTTTTGTCCCTTAGGGCCATGGGTTGAAACCGATTTAGACCCCTCGAACCTAAAAATAAGCAGTTATTTAAATGGGAAACTTAAACAAAATTCATCTACAGCGAATTTAATCTTTTCTCCTTTCTATTTGCTTTCTTTTATTTCTAAAATAATGACTCTTAGAGAAGGGGATGTTGTCTCTACCGGAACTCCTCCTAAAGTAGGTCCAATGAAAGTAGGGGATATAATAGAGATAAAGATTGAAGATATTGGTAGTTTAAAAAACTATGTGGTAGCACAATGAAAGTCTATACGGAATATTTAACATTCAATACTAAAAACAAAGTTGAGTTCATAAATATTACTGAAATAATAGAAAAAATTGTAGAGAAAAGTAAGGTTAAAGAAGGGTTATGTTTAGTAAATTCAATGCATATCACTTCTAGTGTATTTATAAACGATGAAGAAGAAGGTTTAAAAAGAGATTTTAAGGATTGGTTAGATAAAATAGTTCCCCAGAAGAATTATTTTCACAATTTAACTGGAGAGGATAACGCTCGTGCTCACCTTCAAAGGACGGTAATGGGTAGAGAGGTAACAGTAGCAATAACCAAGGGCAAATTAGATTTTGGTCCCTGGGAGCAGATTTTTTACGGAGAATTTGATGGGAGACGCCCTAAAAGAGTTTTGGTAAAGGTAATTGGTATATAAGAAGCTTAAACAAGTGTCAAAATTTATGAGTTACCTTTTAAGACACAATCCCTCTAGATACGGAATAGAGATAGATGAATATGGATATGCAGAGTTAGATAGGGTAGTTAGCATAATAAGAAAGAGGTTTCCTTTTATTGATAGGGAATTTATAGTGAATTTAGTAGAGAAATCATCTAAAAAGAGATTCCAAATAAAAGGAGATAAAATAAGAGCCTTATACGGCCATAGTATAGAAGTTGAGATTAACTATCCTACGATTACTCCTCCTCAAATCCTTTATCATGGCACAAACGTAACTTCCTTAGGGTCGATTTTAAAAGAAGGATTAAAACCGATGAGGAGGAAGAAAGTTCACTTAAGTAAAAGTTTAGAGGAAGCGGTAAGAGTGGGGAAGAGAAAGGGTCTCTTTGTTGTGGTATTAAAGATAGAAGCTAAGCGTGCCTATGAAAAAGGAATAAAGTTTTACGATGGAGGCGACGTTGTGCTGGTAGACTATTTACCTCCGGAATTTATCTCCGTACATAGAATAGACTTATAGCTGGCTTAGCTTCTTCTACTTACCCAATAGTTCTTGACAGAAAAAATTGCCTAAGGTAAATTAAATAAGCATGAATTTAGATAAAAAGTATAATCCTAAGCAAGTAGAGGAGAATATCTACAACTTCTGGATAAAGGAGGATTATTTTTCTTCTCACCCTACTCCTAACAAAAAATCTTTTTGTATAGTCATTCCTCCTCCCAACATAACAGGGATTTTACATATGGGCCATGCCTTAAATAATACTATTCAGGATGTTTTGGTAAGGTTTAAAAGGATGCAAGGATACGCAAGTTTATGGATGCCCGGGACTGATCATGCAGGAATTGCTACCCAGAATGTAGTGGAAAGGAGTTTATCTAATAGAGGCTTAAGAAAAGAAGATATTGGTAGGGAGGAGTTTTTAAAACTTCTATGGGAATGGACCCATAAGTATGGCTCAACTATCATTGAACAACTAAAAAAATTGGGAGCAAGTTGCGATTGGAAGCGCGCCCGTTTTACTATGGACGAAGAGTATTCTGAAGTAGTTAAAGAGGTATTCGTAAGACTTTACGAAAAAGGCTTAATATATCGGGGTAAATACATTATTAATTGGTGCCCAAGGTGTAAAACCGCTTTAAGTGATGAGGAAGCTCCTTACAAGGAGATAGATGGCCGACTTTACTATATAAAGTATCCAGTAAAAAAAAGTCCATCAAAAATAACACAAGAGTATGTAGTAGTAGCTACAACTAGACCAGAGACGATGTTAGGAGATACTGCTTTGGCTTTTAATCCTAAAGATACCAGATATAAATGGCGTAAAGATGCAAAAGTTATACTTCCCATAATAGGAAGGGAACTTAGGGTTATCGAAGATGAGGCGGTAGATCCTGATTTTGGTACTGGCTTAGTTAAAGTTACCCCTGCTCACGATCCTTTAGACTTTACTTTAGCCAAAAAGTATAATTTAGAGTTCGTAAATATAATGAATGAAGATGCCACTTTAAATGAGAACGCAAAAGAATTCTCTGGGATGGATAGATTCAAAGCCCGAAAGAATATTTTACAAACTTTGAAAGATGAGGGATTGTTTGATAAAGAGGAGCCTCATAAGATAAGCGCGGGTCACTGCTATCGCTGTGGTACTTTAATCGAACCGAGGCTTTCTACTCAGTGGTTTGTGAGGATGAAACCATTAGCGGAACCAGCAATTAAAGTAGTGGAAGAAGATAAGATAAAATTTTATCCTTCACGATGGAAGAAGGTATATCTTAACTGGATGTATAATATTCAAGATTGGTGTATTTCCCGTCAGATCTGGTGGGGACACCGCTTACCAGTATATTATTGTAAAAGGTGTCAAAATAATTTAAGCGAAGATACTCTTTCTGACACTCAAGGGATAATTGTTTCTAAAACAAGACCTCCTGAGTGTCCAGTGTGTGGCTCAAAAGACTTAGTTCAGGATGAAGACGTGTTGGATACATGGTTTTCTAGCTGGTTATGGCCGTTTGCTGTATTTTATTGGCCAAAACAGACACCTGAACTGGACTACTTCTATCCTACCTCATGTTTAGTGACTGCTTCAGAAATTCTCTTCTTCTGGGTAGCAAGAATGATTATGGCTTCTTTGGAGTTTACAGAAGAAATACCTTTTAAAGATGTAATTATTCACGGTACAGTAAGAGATGAGAAGGGGTTTAAGATGTCCAAATCCTTAGGTAACATTATTGATCCTTTAGAGATAATTGAGAAATTTGGTGCAGACAGTTTAAGATTTTCTTTGATGATGTTAGCAAGTACAGGAGCGGATGTTTATCTTTCCGATGAAAAATTTTTGGTAGGTAGAAACTTCTCTAATAAGATATGGAATGCATCAAGATTTATCCTTACTAGAATAGAAGAAGAGAATATTGTTATTAGGGATTTAGAGATAAAAGATAATTTAGATTTAGTTGATAAGTGGTTAATATACCATCTTAATCAAACTGTAGAAGAAGTTACTAAATATTTGGGGATTTATAAAATAAATGAGGCTGTTAAAAAAATGTATGAGTTTTTTTGGCATATTTTCTGTGATTGGTATATAGAAATCTCTAAAGATAACTTCAATCTTCATAAAGCAAAAATGTTGGTATTTTGTCTTATTCATTTTCTCAAATTAATTCATCCTGTAATGCCTTTTATAAGTGAACATATTTTTCAACTTATAAAATCAATGACAGAATTAGACTTAGAGAAAAGTATTATGGTAGCAAATTGGCCAAAGAAGGTAGAGTTAGTGTTAAAAGATGAGGAATTAGAAATTATGGACTCGGCAATTAGAATGGTAAGAGAGATAAGAAATTTAAAAGCTGATTTGGGTATACCTTTTTCAGAAAAGTTGACAGTTACAGTGAAAGTAAGTGAGAGATGTAAAGATTTTGTTAGCGTAAGTAAGAAATGGATAATGCGATTAGCTAGTTTAAAAGAATTAGAACTTAAGGATAATTTAGAAAGAGTTCTTTTTAAGAATAAAGATTTAGAATTTAATTTATCTTTAAGTTCATTTGATAGAGAGAAGTTTGTGGTTAGGTTAAATAAAAAGATAAGTGATTTAGAAATGCATCTTAAGAGTATATCAAAGAGATTAGAAAATATTAGCTTTATAAAGAATGCTCCTCAAGAGAAGGTAGAAGAACAAAGAGAGAAGTTTACAGATTTATCTAATCATTTGCAACGTTTAAAGTACCTTAAGGATATTTTTGTATGACTAGAGAAGAAAAAAAATTGGCAGAAGAGTTGATAAGGAGAGCTCTTGAAGAAGATATTGGAAAGGGCGATTTGACTACTTCTTTATGCGTATCTTCTTCCAAAAAGAGTAAGGCGTTAATTTTGGCTAAAGATAGAGGGGTTCTCTGTGGAATAGAGATTGCTAAGAAAGTATTTAAACTTTTAGACCCCTCTTTGAAATTTAGGAATTTTAAAAACGATGGGGATGCCTTAACTAAGGAAGATAGGGTGGCTCAAATTATAGGCAAAGCTACCAGTATTCTTACCGCAGAAAGGACTGCTTTAAATTTTTTGTCTCTTCTTTCCGGTATAGCTACTTATACTAGAAAGTTTGTTGATAGGATAAAAGATACGAAAACTAAAATAATGGATACTAGGAAAACCACACCTACTCTTAGAGTGTTAGAAAAATATGCAGTAAGGGTAGGTGGTGGTTTTAATCATCGGCGGGGCCTATGGGACGGTATTCTTGTAAAAGATAATCACCTTAAAGCTTCTAAAATAGTGTATAAGAGAAGAGTAAACATAAAAAGATTAAAACAAGTATTTTCTCTTATAAGAAGCAAGACCGATCACAAGATAGAGATAGAGGTAGAGAGCTTTGAGGAGTTTAAAAAAGTAGTTTTCATTAGACCAGATATAGTTCTCTTAGATAATTTTAATTTAAAAGCAATAAGAAAGTCGGTAGAGTTCAGAAATAAGTTCTTTCCTGATATAAAGATTGAGGTTTCTGGAAGAGTTAATTTGGGCAATGTAAAGAAAATAGCTAAATTGGGAGTGGATTTTATATCTGTAGGAAGTATTACTCATTCTCCTTCTTCCCTTGATTTCTCTCTAGAGATAAATGAATGAATGAGTTTAGATTAGTAAGCAAATTTAAACCTACCGGAGACCAACCTCAGGCAATAGAGAAATTAGTAGAGGGAATAAAGAAAGGGAAAAGATTTCAGACTCTTTTGGGTGTGACTGGCTCGGGAAAAACCTTTACTTTAGCTTGTGTGATAGAGAAAGTAAAAAAACCAACATTAGTTATCTCCCATAACAAAACCTTAGCTAGTCAACTCTATGCAGAATTTAAAGAATTTTTTCCCTACAATAGTGTAGAATACTTTGTAAGTTATTATGATTACTATCAACCAGAAAGTTACATACCTGAAACAGATACCTATATTGAGAAAGATGCTTCTATAAATGAGAGATTGGATAGATTAAGACTTTCTGCGACTAGTTCTTTAGTGTCTCGAAGAGATGTTATTGTGGTCGCATCAGTATCCTGTATTTATAATTTGGGTTCGCCTCAAGATTATCAGGAGTTAATTCTTTATATTCAAAAGAACCAAACCACTTCTTTAGATTCCTTCTTAAGTAGATTAGTCAGTCTGCAATACGAAAGAAATGATTTTGATTTCAAAAGAGGAGTTTTTAGAGTAAGGGGTGATAGCGTAGATATTTTTCCTACTTATCGGGAGAGGGCTTTAAAGGTTGAATTCTTTGGAGATGCTATAGATAAAATCTTTGAATTTGACCCTTTGACAGGCAAAAAAATTGCAGAGTTAGATAAAGTAGGCATATATCCCTCAAAACATTTTATTATTCCTCAAGATAAGATAGAAGGAGCTTTAAAAACTATTCAATGGGAGTTAGAAGATAGGTTAACTTATTTTAAAAAGATAGGTAAAATTTTAGAAGCGGAACGCCTGCGAACCAGAACCCTTTACGATATGGAGATGCTAAAAGAGTGTGGGTACTGCCATGGGATAGAAAATTACTCTCGTCATTTAAGTGGCCGTCCCCCAGGATCCCGTCCTTATTGCCTTTTGGATTATTTTCCCAAAGATTTCTTGGTTATTATCGATGAAAGCCATGTTACTATTCCTCAATTAAGAGGAATGTATGAGGGAGATAGATCTCGCAAAGAAACTCTTGTAGAGTATGGTTTTCGTCTTCCTTCCTGTTTGGATAATCGCCCTTTAAGATTTGATGAATTTATGGAGCTCATAAATCAGGTTATTTTTGTTTCTGCTACTCCTTCTTCTTTTGAAATAGAACTATCAGGAGGGGTAGTGGTAGAACAGCTCATAAGACCTACAGGTTTGGTTGATCCGGAAATCGAGGTAAGACCTACCAAGAACCAGATAGATGATTTGATAGGAGAGATACGAAAGAGGGTTTCTTATGGAGAAAGGACATTGGTTACTACCCTTACCAAAAGAATGGCGGAGGAGCTGGCATCTTTCTTAAGGGAAGAAGGCATAAAGGTTACCTATATTCACTCTGAGATAGATACTCTCCAGAGGGCTAAGATATTGAAGGACTTGCGGAGTAAAAAATTTGATTGTCTTGTAGGTATAAATCTCCTCAGAGAAGGCTTGGATTTGCCGGAGGTTTCTTTAGTAGCAATTTTAGATGCCGATAGGGAAGGGTTTTTGCGTTCCACAACTAGCTTAATTCAAATTGCCGGGCGATGTGCGAGAAATATAAATGGTAAAGTATTAATGTATGCAGATACAGTAACTAATTCTATGAGGAAAGCAATTCAGGAGAGTGAAAGAAGGAGAAAGATTCAGTTAGAGTACAATCGTAAATATAATATCACTCCAAAAACTATAGAAAAAGCTATAAGGGAAGGAATAGAGGTATATTTGAGTGAAGAAGAGAGGCTAAAAGAGCGGTTGGATTTTAAAGAAAAAGAGTTAGAGATTATGGAAGCAATTGCCTATCTAGAGAGAGAAATGTTTATTGCTGCTAAGAATTTACAGTTTGAAAAAGCTGCTCAGATAAGAGATAGAATAGGGGAACTTAAAGAAGCTTTTAAAAAAAGTAAATGATAAAACGGTGAGAGTAAAGCTTATTCATTTAGACAAGGTTTCTTCTACTAATGATGTTGCTTTCTCTCTTGCCGAGAAGGGAGAAAGAGAGATTGTTGTGGTGGTAGCACGTCAACAGACTCAGGGGAGAGGGAGATTTAATCGAAAGTGGGCTTCTCCTAAAGATAAGGGGATTTATGTTTCTTTATTGCTTCGTCCTTCAACTACTCAGAAGCTTTCTTTATTGCCTCTGGTGGGCGCTCTTTCGGTGGTAAAGGCTCTTAAAGATATAATCCCTTTGACCATAAAGTGGCCTAACGATTTGCTAGTAAGAGGCAAAAAGATTGGGGGTTTACTTTCTCGAAGTAAAATTTCTTATAAAAAAATAGATTTTGTTATTTTGGGTTTAGGAGTCAATGTAAATTCCAAAAAGTCCGAATTACCTAAAAATGCTACTTCTCTTTTTATAGAGACAGGCAAACTATATTCTATAGAGTTCATACTAAAAGCAATACTGGCTAATTTTCTTATTCTCTACCGTTCCTTTGAAAAAGGGAACGTTGAAGGTATAATTAAGGAGTTAGAAGCTTATATGGAAACCCTCCATAAAGAAGTAAAGATTTCCATGGATAGCAGATTAATTAGGGGTATTGCTTTGTATCTAACTGATGAAGGTAATTTAGTCATTAGAAATAATAAGGGAGAACTTAAGGAGATTAGCGCTTTAGAAGTTGTTCATCTAAGATGATTTTTGTTGATATTGGTAATACCACTGTGCACTTTTCCATACAAAAAAATGGTAGAGAAGTTAAAAATTTCAGGATACCTACTTATAAAATCAACAGAAAAAGACTTAAGGGAATACTTGAAAGATTCTCTTCCTCAAAAATTATTATTTGCTCTGTAGTTCCCAACCTTACAAAGCTCTTTAAAAAAGTAGGTAAAACAAAAGAAGTAATTGTGATAGGGGAAGATGTAAAAGTTCCTATTTCCTCTTTGTATAATCCTAAAGAGGTAGGGAGTGATCGTCTCTTGTGTGCTTTTGCTGCTAAAAAAATTTTTAGTAGAGCAAAATTAGTAATTGATTTTGGTACAGCAATTACTTTTGATTTTATTTCCTCGAAAGGAGAATATTTAGGGGGATTTATATTTCCAGGAATAGAGTCAGCTTACAAATCTCT
>QNCE01000015.1 GCA_003644405.1 Candidatus Omnitrophota bacterium
CAAAAATACTATAGAAGACATCGCAATAAAAATAAATAAAATCTCTAACCTCTGAGGAATGAACTCTAAAACTATCGAAAATTTACCAGTTTTATCCACAAAGTAACCATTGGCAAAACCGTTTACAACAAAATGAAATTTTACTTTCTCATTTTGAATATAGGCAACCCAATTGGGATGATACGACTGGCTAAATACCAGGCAAAATGGGAAATTAGATGTGATATTTATTATATATTTTGTAGGATTGACTCTGGTAAAATTTATTTTTGGAGGATCATTGAGCTTCCCTTGCTTGTAATGATAATTAATCTTCTGAAAAAGTAATTTATCATTATATTGTCCTTGGAAAATTAAGGCTACATAATCTTTATCTTCCAGAGCATCTAGAAATTCTAAATTATTATAACTCCAAGGATCTCGATCTATAATTTTTAAATTATGAGCTGCATATATTAAAGGAAGAAATTTATCATTCTCATAAAATTCTTTTTTTCCAAATCTTCTTTCCAATCGAATAAATTTTTGGAAACTTAACGCGTCACGATTGAATGCAGGGGAAGTTAACTTTGTACTTTTCCAATCCATGTCAGTTCTTAAATGAATGTACTTAATATTCATCATCCCTAACAGTATAGATAACTTATCTGTTTTGTATTCATATAACCCATCATAAATCAAATCTACCAAGCGATCTGAATAATTATTGGAGAAGCAGCTATGTCCCCAAATAGGCACATCCAATAAAAAAACAGAAGGATTTATACCATCGTAGCCGTATCTCCAATTAAAATATGTACCGTATCCACTATCTTTAGGAAGTTCTAATAATGAAAAATGCTCTTTAAAAGAATGGAGCCATCTATTAGCTTCTCCCCAATAATTAGGAACTTTTACATGGAAAGACTTTTCTTTCTTATCCCCCGGTCTAATAAAATTATTTGTAAAAGTAGGCCATACATTTATCAATATTATACTGAACACAAAGATTAAGAATAACTCCTGTATAAACCATCTACAAGGAACATCTCTGGAACCCTTCGTAGTTAAAATACTCCATAATTTATCTATAACGAAACCAATTATCACTGCATAAGAAATGGCAGTTATAAATGTAAATTTAGTAAATGGTTCACGAAAGGCTGTAAAACCTGGGATTTTTAGATAGGCATATTTATAAATAAAACCAAGAGGTGGATTTACTCCTTTAGTTAAAAAAATACCTATAATAGCCAGTAAAGGGAAAAATAAAATCTTGGAATCTTTCAGTCTAAACAACAAAATAGCAACAATGAAAAAGGGAAATAAATAACTTAAATAAATAAAAAGGGAATTATCGTAGTATTTATAAAGATGAGACAAGGACCAGCACCATTGCCCTAACAAACGAATTGCTTCATAAACTTGAGTAGAAGTTGTAGCCCAAAGACCAGTCCCTCCTTGGGAAGCGGTCGTAGTTCTCATATAGAGTAGAAGTGTATAAAAAGAAGGATAGAAAGCCCAAAGATTAAGTAATATTATAGATGAAAAAAATTTTAAGGAAAAAAATAAGCTCTGTTTGAATCTCCTTTCTGTCCTCAAAATTAAATAGTATAAAAGGTATGAAACTAAAGGTATAAAACTTACCAAAAACAACGCAGGATTTGTAGCTGAGTAAAGAAGAGAGGACAACCCTCCTAATGCTATGTATTTACCAGAGCTGATTGGATGATGGAGTCCTTTAATAAATAAAGTAAAAGTTAAAGGAAACGCTGCATAAATCACCCAATATTGAAAAACAAAAGGAGAGATAATTAAAGTATATAAGTTGAATACATAAAAACATACCGCAACTAAGGTACCTACAGAATCTCTCCTATCTCCTACAGTGTTATAAAGATACCGCATGGATACCAGAGCCAAAAGATAAGAAAATACAAACCACACTTTTTGGAATAGTTGAGCCGATCCTTTTAAAATTTCTACCAACTTGTATAAAGTTAAAAAGGGGGAAAATATATTTATAAAAGGACTGGGGCCTCCCCCATTTAAATAATCACTCCATAAGAATAACTTATCTAAATAAAAACCAGGATTAAGGAATAAACTCTGATCTCCTCCAGCAATCAAAAGTCCGTTTTTAAACCACAATAGAGGTGTAAAAGAAATTAATGTTAGAAGTAAAAATATCCCATACTTTTTCTTCCTAATAAGTTTTTCCACCAGATACACTCCCCTTATTGCATTCTTACAGACTCTTAAGCAGTAAACACGCTAATCCAAATCTTTCAGGTGGTTCCTCAAAAGCTATATCTTTGTCTACTTCAATCCATTTTTTTCGAAAGATATAGTATCTTTCATTCAAAATTTCAAAATCTTTAAATAGTCCCAATAACCTGTGCTTATCATAAATACGTTGAGGCTCGTCAGAAGTTATTATATATCTATTTCCTATCAGTGTAGTAATAAATAAGAAACCTCCTTTTTTTAAAATTCTTCTTATTTCTCTCACAGCACCAATATCTCCCTCATTATATATTGGATCCTGATAGGTACCAAGTCCTATATGTTCGATTACAGAAATTAAAATAACAATATCAAAAAATCCAGATGGAAAAGGAGTATTAATAATATCCGACTGCAAAAATTTGATCCTAGAAGGGAGCGCTTCACAATACTTTCTTGTATCAATTCCATAGGTTTCATACCCTCTCCCTGCAAGTTCGTATATAAAAAGACTAGAAGTACATCCTACATCTAAGACTTTAGATTCCTTATCCTTAGGTAAATTTCTAAGAATAAATTTCCATTCTACTAACCTGGAGTAATCATAACCTAAATAAGGAAGAAAATGGTAAATGAAATAAGTAAACAAAAACCTTCCTCTCCCCAGGTGTCCACCTTTTATATTTTTTATCATACTTCCGAATTTATTAGCTATTTTATGCTTGAGAGGGATCGATCTCATTTTTAATTTTTAGCTTCAATAAACATAAAGGATATTTATCAAATTTAACATCTACTAAAAGAGTATCCTCTTTGGAACATTCTATCCAATTATCTGTGTCATCTTGGATATAATATTCTTCTAATTCAATTATACAATCTCTAACAAGATCTTTAAGTCTACTCTCATCGTAAACACGCATATATGGTTTTATAACTTTTCCTTTTCCAAAAGGAATTGTAAGCAATATTGCACCTTGAGGTTTTAAAATACGCACCATCTCTTCCAACGCCTTTTTATCACCCTCTGGGTCATCCTCTATGCCATATCTTCCCGATATCCCAATATGTTCTATTGTTGAAATAGCTGTAATTACATCAAAATAACTGTTTGGAAACGGACTTTCCTTTATATCTCCTTTTACAAACGTAAAATTCTTGAATTTCAATTTATTTAAAATTGGGTAATTTCGAATATCTATCCCGTAAGTATCATATCCGAAACTAGCTAACAGTAACGGGAAGAAACTACCAGAGCATCCCACATCTAAAACCTTTGCAGGTGGCTTGGGGAGGTTTCTTATAATAAATGGGTATTCTATATACCTATCAGTGGGTGCTAATGGTTCTTTGGCAAAATATTCAGGAAATAGCCTCCGTAAGAGCGAAATCCCAAATCTGGATACAATCCTATAAACAATAAATTTTATTTTTTGATTATGTTTCTCCAAAATAGAATCTCCAATTCAAAGAAGATCTATTAACCAGAAAATCTAGAAAAATTTCAAATTTATGGGACTTCTTACGCATGTATTTGATTACTTTTCTATCAGCCAAAATGCGTCTTGCTTGAATCTCTTTTCGTTTTCTTAGTGTTTGGGACAAGTGTTTTACATTCCACCAAAAAGCCCTAATTCCTGATTTGGATAAAATAGGCTTTCCAATCAGAAAAAAGAAGAAAATCTCACCTAATAAGAGAAGAAAGTAACCAGGAAGAATAAATAGAAGAGCAAGATAACCGTAGTTCTTAAGAAGCATTCTCAATGTATTTTTCTCAGACATGAATCGCTTAAAGCTTCTCCCGAAACGTGTCCCTAAAGTCGCTGATACCCTATGATAAAGAAAAGCCTTAGGCTCTACCACAACCTTATAACCTAATAATCTCACTCGCCAAGATAAGTCTATATCATCAGCAAGGGTGAAAAACTCAGAGTCATAACCTCCCACTTCTTCGAATACTTTCTTCCTTATCAGCATAGCACCACCGAATGAGAAAAATACTTCTGTAAAATAATCGTATTGTCCGTAATCTGGTTCATTAATTCCTCTTGCTGAAGGAAAACCAAAAATATCTAACTCTCCACCAACGCTATCTATAATATTTAACCTCTCTCCCCTCTCTGTTATTCGTCTCATTTTACAAGTACAAATTCCTATCTTAGGATCCTCCTCCATCCTTCTAATCATATAGTTTAGAATTTCTGGATCTAACTCCATATCATTACTCATGAAAAAAATATATTCTCCTTCACTATATTTGGCTCCGATATTACTTCCCTCTGCAGTACCATAGTTTTTCTCATTACGAATTACTTTAAAATGAGGATAGAATTTTCGTAAAAAATCTATGCTTTCGTCTGTAGAGGCATTATCGACTACTATAACTTCATAATTAGGACAAGCCAAATTCGCAACAGAAGGCATAAATTTTCTTAATAGATTTTCTCCATTATAATTTAATATGACAACACTTACTAACGGGTGTTTCATTTTGCAATTTTAATTAAACAAAATCTTTAAAGAATCATCCATTATACGAACAAATACATTTTCTGTAGTATAGGATTTAGCTAATGCAAAAGCATTTTTCTTATATCTTTTTATTAACTCATCGTCATTGAGAATTCTCACTATGGCATTTATAAGCTCTTGACTTTCATAATTTATACTTACTCCAGCTTCCCTTTCAACAATCTCTTCTGCAATTATAGCCCCAGTGGTAATAATTATCGGCAAACCACAGAACGCATAGAGCTTGGGTTTACCGGGATCAGCATATAAGATATTATCATCTTCTTTTGATGTCCATACCGCAATTCCTACAGTGCAATGAGAAAGAATCTCTAGTACATCCTCTTCCTCTTTAATAAAACCATAAAATTCAAAGTATCGCTCGACTCCATATCTTCTTACTAATTTCTCCAATGTCTCCTTATATGGACCCTTCCCAATAATTTTCACCTTTATCTGAGGGATACGTTTTGCAATCTCTGGCATTGCTCTAATAAGCAATTGCAACCCTTGGTTTTCTGAAAGAGTACCTACAAATCCTATGGTATACCTCTCTATCTCTTCTAAGGATTTAAACCGTAACAGCCTCTTGGTATAAGTAAGTGGAACAACAATATGTTTATAGCAATTTGGCTTTAACTTCGAAAACTTATCTCTCGCCTCAGGAATGCGAGGAGAAATATGCCAAATCAAATCCACTTTTCTCGCACAGAATTTATCAATTATACGAAAGGCTTTAACGATAACGGTATTAAAACTAAGTTTTCTGGGTATTGGGTAATAATCTATACTATAGTAAATAATCTTGTCTACTAAACCAAGTCTCCTAAGGATTAAACCTAACAAAGTAGAAAAACAGGCTACTCCTATGAATATATCAAATTTTTTCTTAAAGCTATAAGCTGCTTTTAATATCTCAAAAAAATACACTCCAAACACTAAAACAAGTAGGAAATCCGAATACCACTTCCGAGAGGAAAAATAAATGTTTCTTATTTTACCTTCATATATCAGTCTCCCATTTTCATAATACCTTCTTCTAGCACTTCCTGGAGAAGCATATGGACTAGTGATACCTATAATTCCTAAAGAACTGACTCTATCTTTAAAAAAATCTTCTAAAGTTTCAGTTCGACTTGTGAAAAGTTGTCCGGAGATAAGGAGACTTAAGGATTTTAACTTATCCACTCTAAGGATTATCGTTTTCTAATCTGAGAAAGAATCCACATGTATGTTCTTTTAAGTCCTTCTTCTAAATTTATCGTAGGACTCCAGCCAAGATTTTTTTTAACTAATGTTAAATCGGCGTTTCTGCCTCTTACCCCTTGAGGGGCATTTAGATTGTACCTCTTTGTTATCTTTTTCCCCGAAATCTTTATAATTATATCCGCTAGTTCATCGATGGTGACTAATCTATCTGAACCTATATTTAAGGGCTCATCATAATCAGATTCCATAAGCATAATTGTCCCTCTTATACAATCATCAATATAACAATAGGAACGCGTCTGCTTACCATCCCCCCAAATCTATATCTCTCCTGGGTTAGAGGCTTCCGCTACTTTTCTACATAGCGCAGCAGGCGATTTCTCTCTTCCTCCTTTATAAGTCCCTTCCGGTCCATAGATATTATGATACCGAGCAATTCTTATATCTAAGCCATAATCTTTCTTAAATGCTTCCAACATTTTCTCCGTGTAGAGTTTCTCCCATCCGTAGTAGTTATCCGGATCTGCGGGATAAGCATCCTCTTCTTTTAAGGGTTTTACCTCTGGAGTTTCCTGTTTATAAGTAGGGTAGATACAAGCTGAAGAAGAAAAAAATAAACGCTCTACTTTATTTTCTACACAACTCTTAGCTATATAGGAGTTTATAAGCACATTATCATACATAACCTCTGCACCCACTTGAGTAATAAATCCAATACCACCCATATTTGCTGCTAAATTAAAAACCCAATCAATGTCCTTCGTTACTCTAAGACAATTTTCATATACTCTTAAATCAAGTGTAAGTTTCTCTGAATAATAAGGTTCTTCAATATACCCATCCCATTTAATATCCACTACTCTGACAAAATTTCCTTGTGTGCATAATTTCCGTGCTAGATGCGACCCTATAAATCCACCTGCACCAGTAACGAGAATTCGTTTCTCTCTCATTCCTCTTCTCCTTTTCCCAACTGTTCACCTATACCCAAATATTTAATTTTAAGACCCTTGTCTCTAACAATTCGCCAACAGTCCAAAATAACTATATCTTTGTGCTTTATTTTTTTAAAATCCAACTCCTCAAATTCTTTCCATGGAGTCGCAATTAACACCACATCGGATTTTTCAATACATTCTGAGGTACTCCTTGCGTATCCTACTTCGTCCCCAAAGACTCCTCTTGCAATTTCTAATGCCATAGGATCATAAACTATAATATCATATCCTTTTTTAATTAAAATTTCCACAATATCTATAGCTTGGGAATCCTCTATAATAGGAGTATTTGGTTTATAAGAAAGCCCCAAGATGCCAATTCTAACTCCTCTTTTTCTCTTGGCTATCTCTTCCAGTATAGCTACTATCCTAGCGACCTGCTCTTTGTTTACTTCATCTACAACCTCAGCTAATTTTGCCTTCATATTCAACTTCCTTACAAATGCTGAAAAGGCTAAATTATCTCGAGGAAAACAAGGACCTCCATATCCAAGTCCTGGCTTTAGGTATTTTGAGCCAATCCTACTATCTAAACCCAAAGCTTGAGTAATAACCTCAGCATTCGCACCAGGTACCTTCTCACATATTGCTCCAAGAAAATTAGCAAAGGTTATCTTTGTAGTAATATAACAATTTAGAGAGATTTTAGCAATCTCTGCATTAATGGGATTCATCCTTGCAAAACGAAGAGTATTTTCACAAATATTTTCATAGATTTTTACCAAAATATCTCCATCTTTTTTATTCATTTCTCCTATAAGCACAAAATCAGGATTTAGAAAATCATGAATTACACTACCTAAGGCAATAAACTCCGGATTATAAGCAAGTCCAAAGTCCTTTCCACATTTCTTGCCCGAAGCTTCCTCTAAAATATACCTACCTACATGTTCTGTAGTTCCTGGCATTACAGTAGAAGTAATCACTACCAAATGATATTGCTTCTTTTTCTTCAATATTAAACCAATCTTCTTAAGGGCTTCCTCCAACTGTTCATTCGAAAAAGAACCATCAGCTTCAGAGGGGGTTGCAACTACAATAAATGTTATCTGTGAATTTAGAATTGCTTCTTCATAATCACTGGTCGCTTTAAGATTCTCTTTATATTTTTGTATCAATCGAGTTAATCCTGTTTCTTGAATAGGATTTATACCTCTATTTATCAAATCTATTTTATTCTTATCGATATCAATTCCTACCACTTTATACCCTTTACTTGCAAAACAAGCTGCCATACATAAACCCAACTTACCTAAACCCACTACAGATATTGAATCAATCTTCATCAACGTACCTCCCAATTATTTCCTTCAATCTTTTTATATAACCTGACCAAGTATAATTTCCAGCTATTTCCCAAGCTCTTCTCCCCATCTTTTCGGAATTATTAATATTGGAAAAAACTAATTTTACATATTTTAGTAATTCTTGAAAGTTTCCCTTCTCTGGAAAGTAACCATGTACTCCGTGGGCAAATAAATCGGTAACGCCAGAACCTCGAGGGATAATAATACAACACCCACATCCAGCTGCTTCTAATGTTTGCATCCCAAAGGCTTCCTCATTAGGATGAACATGAAGCATTACCTGAGAACATACCTCGAGAATCCTTTTCTCATCTAAAGGCCCTAATAGCTCTATCCGTGTCTCTAAATTTCGTGTTTTGATTTCTTTCAGAAAATCATACTTTATCCCTTCCGGATGCCAAAATCCACCAATTTTCAACTTAATATCCTGATCAATATTTTCTAATAAATCCAAAAAAATATGAGGTTTATTTCCTATATCCCAACGATCATAGGTTAGGATTGCCTTTTCACGTTTAGCGTAAGGAATAAATTCTTTGTTCGGAAAACATCCCGGATATAAATCTTCTAAGGGCTTGTTAGAGATTTTTCTAAATCTTTTATGATGCAACTTACCACTAGTAATAAGAGCTTCTGCCCCACTAATAGCAAATTTGTCTAAAAGTAAAGCTGCTACATAAAGGAAAGGATAAAATATTCTTAACCACGTTTTAGAATAGATCTTTTTAAGAGTATAAGGGGAAGGATCCCATACTAAGAGTAAATAAGGTATTTTCCTAAATTTCTTAAGACTCCGAGCAGCAAAAGTAGAATATTGACAATGAGCAATGATTATGTCGTATTCCCTATTCTTAATCACATTAGGCGCCAGAAGAAAACTCAGAATGTGATGGATAGAAAAAAAGGAAAAGCCGGGGAATTTAAAATCTATCTTTTTAAATACCTTCAAAAAGTTTGAAACTTCATTTAGAAGATATCGAATTTTAACACCTTTGAGGTGGAAATTATAAATTTCAGAGAATTCTTTATAGTAATCTCTTTCTACTATAACAAGCGCTTCACAAGAATGCCCTAAAGAACTAAGCCCTTGAACCGTCTGGCCTAGAATCTTAGGTGCACTCCCAGGGGCTATTTCGTCTACAAGGATTCCTATCTTCATTTTTCACACATAAATATCCAAAAGAATAAGATAGATTGAAAGGAATAAAGTGCTTTAAAATAAAATTATAAACATATTTCGTAAACCAAGAAACTTTCTTTGAAGCCCATATGGTATTAAACTTATATATCGATACCACATCGAAAGAGTTATCCTCTAAAAGTTTCTTCCAACCAAGCTTTGTACTGAATTGTTCACAAAAATATTGTCCTCCTTCATCCGGAGGCAGCCCTGTCTTCCATACAAAATAGATATGCCCTAAAAAATAACTATTGGGAAGAAATAAAAAAACCTTGCCCTTTTTCTTAACAATTCTATGTATTTCCTTAAGTGCAGAAATCTTGTCTAAAAAATGTTCTAAACTACCCAAACATACCACATGATCAAAGAAATCTTCTTTGAAAGGAAGTTTTACTGCATCAGCTAAAATGAAATTTATTTTTTTATTTAAAGATTTGGCTTCCCTTAAAGCAACCATTGAAAAATCCACTCCGTATACCTTTACTCCTCGCTTAAAAGCTGAATTGCAAAAGCTTCCTTTTCCACATCCTAAATCTAGTAGAGTTTCTCCTCTTTTTACCTCTAAAATATCTAGAATTTTACTATTGATTCTTTCTTCGTATTTTTTCACTTTTACCCAAGACATAGACTTATCTAAATGCCAAGCATCGTAAAGTGTCTTTAATTCAGGCATTTTCTAATCCTTTGAGTGCTCTATCAAAAATTCTGTTCCAATCCAGGTCTAAAATGAATTTTTCAGCATTCCTTTTGCATATCATATAGAATATATCATCGCTCAATAGTTTTACTACCGCATCAATCAATTCTTGTTTATTGTAGTTGATTACAATCCCCATATTTCGGTTTCTTACCTCTTCATGAATCCATGCTACTTTAGTAATTATTAACGGAAGCCCACAGGCCAGATATACTTTAGGCTTTGTAGAATCTGCAAAATATACCCTCAGATTCCCTTCCTCCTTATAAGGAGCTATTCCCACTCGGGCGGAGCATAATACTTTCCCTAAGGCTTTCTGGTCATAAATAGGTCCTTTAAATTCTACATATTTCTCTATCTTCAAATGTTTAACCAAATTCATAAGCGTTCTTTTATAACCCCCTTCTCCAATTATTATAAACTTAAACTCTGAAACTTTTTCAATAATTACAGGAATAGACTCTAAAACAAGCTGTATCCCTTGGCATTCCTCCAAATGACCACAAAATATCAGAGTTTTTTCTTTTGCTATTGTATTCCGCAAATCTGACAAATCTTCCAACCAAACTCCAACAGGAACTGTTTTTTGTCTATTGAATTTCTGTCGGGGCATCTTATTGTATTTCTCTCTCCCTTCAATCATTCTTTTACATAAATTCCAAGTCTGATCTGCATACCTAACACAAATTCTATCTATAAAAAGATATAATCTATCCAATAAATAGTTATTAAATCTATCAGGAATAAAATCTATAGTATAAAAAACTACTTTTTCCACCCTTCTAAATAATCTCAATATCAATCCCGGAATAGTATCGAAGCCGCTACATCCAAAATAAACTTGGTATCGATAAGGATAAAGAAGAGCGGCATACAAAGAGTATATAAAATCCTTAATATAACAAATAAAATCAGAAGAAAGAAATTTGTAGTCCAAACCTACTCTTTGTTTTTCTTTTTTGCCATTGTAATATGAGAACATAGTCCGCCTTGAAGAAGCAGAAAGGAAGGTATGCTCTACTAGGAGTACGGGGATATGTTTGCTTTTAAAATATCTATATAAATCCTGCCCCACTCCAGGAAATAGTTTATGAGTTACAATTATATACCTCTTCTTTTGCATTCACCTTGAGTAGTTTGAAATAGAACTTATCTATTAAATAGTTCCTTCACATAACGTATAATTACAAGAGGATCTTTCATACAGCGCTTCAAATAATAAAATGGCCTTTTCATGCACCTTGCTCTATAAAAATCTGAGTAGAATCTTGACCTATATTTACTTAAAGTATCCGCTGAAATCAATGGAGTTTCAAATAAAATTCTATTCTCAATCTCGTCTTCCGCCAATATTTCTTTATATTCGTATTTCAAATAACCTTTATCCTTACAGACCCTATATAACTCTGTTCCGGGGGAAAGGAATAGCAATAAAAATGCTATCTCATCCAAATCCAATTTCTTAGCAAACTCTATACTGCGCTCAATAGAATCTAGGGTTTCACCGGGCATACCTATTACAAAATACCCTAAAGTAGTAATCCCTTCATCCTTGCAACAACAAATTATCTCTTTTACTTTTTCTAAAGAGATTTTTTTTATTACATTATGCAAGACATATTCATCTCCCGACTCTATTCCAAAATTGAGCCTTTCACAACCACTTTTCTTCATGAGTCTTATCAAATCTCGATCTAAGTTTTTAACGGAAATTCCATTAGGAGTATTCCATTTTATATTAAAACCTCTCTTTATTATGCCTAAGCATATCTTTGCCAACCTTATAGGGTCTAAACTTAAATTATCATCTTCGAAAGATATTTCTCTAATCTGATACTTCTCAACTAGGTATTTAATTTCTTCCAAAACATTCTCCGCACTCCTTTTTCTCCACGTCTTCTTCCAAAAAGCAGCAGAACTACAAAAGGAACAATCATAAGGACATCCTCTACTTGTAATAATTGAAATGTGCCTTCTTTCTTTTGTTAAAGCATCCCTTCCCACATTAACTCTAAAATACTCTTCCATAGGCAGCAAGTCCCACGCAGGGAAAGGAATTTTATCCAGATTATCTATGAGATTAACCTCGTAATTAATTATTTTGTCATTCTCTATGTTCCTAAATCCGATTCCTTTTATACTTGATAAACCATTCCAATCGGTATTTAAGGCCTCAAGTAGCCTTAAAAAGGTAAGTTCTCCTTCTCCTATTATTACAAAATCTATCGTTTCACAATCTAAAACTTCTTGGGGACAGCAACTAACATGCATTCCAACTACCACTACCTTAATTCTTTCATCTATCGCTTTTACTACTTGGGGTAGTTTTACTACATTGTTAAACCTAGGAGTAAAATACAACTTATTCCCACCACATCAGGTTTATACGCTTCTATTTTCTTCCCCAGATCGTTCCAAGAAAGTCCACATTTATATACACCTTCTTCAACCTCTTCCACATTTTCAAAACCTTCTGCAACAGCATCTATAATTTTTACTTCATAATTATACTGTCTTAAAAATGAGGCTATATAAGCAAGTCCTAAAGGAGGAGCAATGAATTGTTTATTAGGATTTCTTAAATTTCTAGGTGGATTTATTAATAATACTCTCTTCATCAAACGTGTATTATATCTGTTTGCCTCCAATAGGAAGGATTCTCAGCTATCCACGATAATTCCCTCTCTATCCCCTCTTTTAGATTTGTAGCCGGATACCAATTAAAATCCCTTTTTGCTCTTTCATTATCTAATACCATTCTTTTAAGTTCAGCCGGGATTCTTTTCCGATTAGGCATATATCTAGAAAACTCACCTTCCTTAACATTTTCAAAAACAATTTCTGTCGATTTACCCGAAACCTCTATTACTATATTGGCTAACTCTTTAATGCTTACTCCAATCCCCGTGGAGACATTATACACATTATTACCCAAATTTTTATTAGACCCGAAACAAAGATTATGGAATTTAACAAGGTCCTTAACATAAATAAAATCTCGTAATTGATCACCCTTACCAAAAATTACAAGGGGCTTGTCCTCTAAAATCCTTTTTAAAAACATTGTAAGGACTCTACCTAACCATTCTCGCTCTCCGTACACAATGCTATATCTTAAGTTTATTATACTTACCCCATAGGACTCATGATAAATATTAGCATATTTTTCTGTGGCTAATTTACTTACTCCATAAGGCCAGTTGGGATTGGTGGGGTGATTTTCATCTTGAGGAATATACTGAGCCTGTCCATACACACAAGCCGAAGATGCATTAATCACTTTGCTTATCCTATTTTCAACACATGCCTTAAGCACATTTAAAGTTCCAATTGTGTTAATCCTTAAATCAATTAAAGGATCTTCTATACATCTAAGGATCTCCAATTGTGCTGCCTGATGAGAGACATACTGATGTCCTTTCATACTCTTTTTTAACTTCTCATAGTCTAAAATGTCACCTTCTATAATTTTTATATCATTTATTATATTATTTAGATTCTCTCTTCTTCCTGAAGAAAAATTATCGTATACAGTTACTTCATAGCCTTCTTGAAGTAAGGCTTCTACAATATGAGAACCAATAAATCCAGCACCTCCAGTAACAAATACTCTTTCTTTCATAACTTACCTCCATAAAATAATTCTCGAATCATCTTCCTTCCTTCAATATTTGACAATACAAGCCAAAAATATGTAATTGCTTGAAAGAAACTCGCTAAAGGATGATACAGCCAGTAAATATTCTTTCTCCGGAAAGAAAGATATACAGAGTGTATGAAGGAAAAGAGTGGAATAATACTGTATACCATCCAAAGAAGAAGTTTCCACTTAAAATTTTTATTCATTATCCACCCAAGGTTTCTAGTATGCCTTTTAGTTAGAAAATGCTCTAAGAAATTCCTCTTCCATTTCTTCCTCCACTGCTTTAAAGATTTTATATGATGATGGTAAACATATAAATCTTCTAAATACGCTACTTTATTTTTACCTCCTTCAATAAGAATCTGAAAAACATCATTATCTGCTACAAATCCTTCTCTAAGGATTATTTCTCTCACCCAAGAGGTTCTATATACCAAACCATTTGCTCCCCAAATAAGAGGCTTATTTTTATCTACATTAAAAATATAACAATTTTTTCCCTTAAATTTTCTTAAAAATGCTCTTTCCAAGTAATACCTGAGATTTTTATTAACAAAAAAAGAAAGAGGGTCATTTTGAATTAGCTCGTAGTATCTATTTAACGGGGAATCCTCTAAAGAGGAAATCATCTTGCACCACAGGGTAGAAACTTCTTGGTCGTATAAGAACACATTATTGACTATTTTAAGCCAGTCTCTATCGGCAAGTTCATTGTCTGCAGCAAAAATTACAAAAAGGTCTCCCGTTGCTTCTTTAGCATTGATCTTTGCCCCAAAATCGGCAAGTTTTCTAGGGTTGGGAAAAACTCTTACAAATTCATATTGAGAGGCAATCTCTACTGTCCGGTCAGAGGAACCTCCGTCAGCAAGGAGAACCTCAATTCTATCCTGAGGATAATCTTGCATCTTGATACTATCGAGACACCTTTTAATTCTCTTCTCCTCATTATAAACTGGTAGAGAGAAACTGAATTTTAAAAAATTCTCTTTCATATCAAGTTAAAATTTGAAAAACCTCATTTAGGTTGGAGATCAAAAAATCAGCCTTTTCTCTCTTAAGAATTCTTTCTGTCCTTATTCCATTTGTTATTCCTATAGATTTAATCCCTGCGATCTTTGCTGCTCTGATATCTACTTCTGTATCTCCTATCATTAAACCATCTTCTTTGGGTCTCAAAAACTCCATAACTAATCTGGCTTTCTCTTTCCAAGGCATATTAAAGGTGTGTTTGCAGTGAACAACTTTTCTGAAGTATTTCTCTATTTTAAACTTTCTTAATTGCCATAATAAATTCCTCTTTGACTGCCGAATAGAAACCAAATACAAAATATGTCTCTTTCCGAAAAAACGAAGAACTTGCTTTACATATGGCTGAATCTTATCCAAAATAAGATACCGTCTCATCTCAATATAGCACATCCAGTATTTCATGAATCTCTCTTTTGGTATACTAACCTTTGCTTTCTTCAATATCTCTGACCAAGAAATTCTTTCTCTCTTACATTCCCAAAATTCTTCCTTTCCTAGTACTACATTTCTTTTACAAATTGCTAGAAATACCTGATAGTATCTTTGGGAAACATCCAGAATTGGCCCATCTAAATCAAAAAAGATCTTCAATGTTCTACTTTTTTATAGTTAGAAAAATAAATCTCCTCCCAATATCTTAACATGTAAAAATTATCTTTGAACTCTAATTCCTGAGACGATACCCTCATTCCTAAATGCATTTTAATAAGAAGAAACGGAATATTTATGCCTGCATTTACCGTAAGCGGCAGGCCAGCAGCAAACTTAGGGTTGACCTCTATCAAATAAAATTTATCCCCTTTCTCTATAAATTGAATATTACAAGGACCATTTATACCAAATTTTTGGGCAATTCTTTTAGCATATTCTATCAAGCCCTTATTTTTTTCTGTCCTTCCCTTATACATCATTCCTGCCTTCACTACTATCCTTTCCCGAGGAATAGCCTGCAAAATAGTACCATCTGGTTGGGCAAGAATATCCACGGTATATTCTCTGCCGGAAATAAACTCTTGAACGACGAACTCCCTATTGGGAAGGGAAAGATAATCGAGCTGATTCAAATCTTTTAACTTATAAAGAAACTGGCTTCCTCTTCCCCAGCGAGGCTTTACAATTATAGGAAGGCTGATTCCTGAATATTTACTCCTTGGAGAAAAAAGATAAGTCTCTGGGGCGAGAATATTGTGCTCTCTACAAAAAAGATAAGTGGCGTATTTATCGTTTCCTCTTTCTATAACTTCCAAATTATTTACTAAAACCCTCAATCCCACACTCTCTAATAATTTCTGCTCCTTAGCAAAAAATGGCAATTCTTCGTCAATTATAGGAATTAAAAATGAAACTTTCTCTTTTTTGCAGATTTTTATTATTTCTGAAATAAAATTGCTCTCTTGAGAAGAGGGAACAAGATAAAAATCATCGGCAAGATAGAATCCTGCTGAAAGTCTATCCATATCTACAGCGATAATTCTTATCTTAATTTCCTTCTGTTGACGCAAGGCTTTAATTACTCCAATAGCGGGAGCAGAACCAGCACTTGTAATTAATACCTTTATTGTATCCATCTACCTAATAGATAAATTTATTTCTTTACCTTTATTCTTCAAAGAACTCTCTATCCCTTTTAGGATCTTTACAACATCTATACCTCTCTTTAATACTTCTTCGGGAACCCTTCCCTTTTTAATATATTCAAGAAAACTTTCACACTCAACAAGCAAAGGCTCTCTTATTTTGATGAGAGGAGTACTTACTTGGCCATCTTTTATAATCATTTTGAACTCCTCAAATGTATAATAAGGACGTTCGTACTTTTTCTTCATCACCCTCTTATCATAGAACTTGAGAGGAAAGTTACCATCCAAATCATCAAACATAAGCATTTTTTTATCTCCTACCATTACTATCTCTCTAATCTTCCTTGGATCTAACCAACTTACATGAATATGAGCAATTATGTCTTGAGGATAATAGAGAGTAATAAATCCTACATCTTCGATATGGCTTCTTAAGTAAGAAAAACCATCAGCTGATATCTTAAGAGGAACCGCATCGAGAATAAAATTGAATATAGAGATATCATGTAAGGCTAAATCCCAAATTGCATTTACATCATTTCTAATAGGCCCAAGATTTGTCCTTCTAGAATACATATAATATATTTTACCTAACTTTCCCTCTCTCGTATAATTTCTGATTATCCTAACTCCATCATGATATTCAAATATATGTCCTGGCATAATAATCTTGTTAACCCTTTTAGCTAATCTTATCAAGTAATTAGCCTCTTGAGGGTTAAGCACGAAAGGTTTTTCTATAAGAACATTTTTACCAAATTTCAAAGCTTCCTTAGCAAGTTGATAATGAGTAACCGCAGGAGTAGCAATTACAACCGCATCTATCTCTGAATCTTTAAGAATATCTCTAAAGGATGTAGAAGTAAAAACGGAAGAGAATCTTTTTTTAATCTCTCGGAGTCTTTTAGAATCTAAGTCGCATACATATTTTACTGTAGTATCTTTAAGTTTATTAAAGGTTCTAACAAAATTAGGGCCCCAGTGACCGCAACCAATAATTCCTATTTTAATCATTCTCTTCCCTGATAAAATTTTTTTATTAAACTTACCACTGTACTCATTTGAGCTTCGTTAAGCTCAGGATACATTGGCAGCGATAAAATCTGTTTGGAAAAAGCCTCAGTTATTGGAAACTCATTCGGTGTATAACCAAGCGTAGAATAAGCACCTAGAGAATAAATCGGGATAGGATAGTGAATTCCACATTGAACTCCGTTCTCTTTTAAATAACTCAGAAGGGCATCTCTCTCTTTTGTTCTCACAACATATAGATGGAAAACATGAGAACCATCTTTTCTTATCTCAGGAAGTACTAAGTCACCGATATCCTTAAGTTTTTCATTATAAAAAATAGCGTTCTCTACCCGTTTTTTATTCCAATCATCCAAATGCCTTAACTTTACTCGTAAGATTGCCGCTTGAAGGGTATCTAACCTGCTATTATATCCTACTATATCATGGTGGTATTTTTTAGGAGAACCATAGTTACGAAGCATCCTTAGCTTTTCATATAAATGTTTGTCTGAAGTAACTATTGCTCCCCCATCCCCGTATGCTCCCAAGTTCTTAGCGGGGTAGAAAGAAAAACATCCCATCGTTCCCCATGACCCTACTTTTTTACCTTCCCATATTGCTCCATGAGCCTGGCAAGCATCTTCAATGATACTTATCCCATATTTTGAAGCAATTTTGAGTAATTTTCCCATATCTACAGAGCGACCGTAGAGATGAACTGGAATTATTACTTTAGTCCTTGAAGTAATTTTCTTCTCTACTATATCCAAATCTATATTGTACGTTGTAGGATCAATATCAACAAGTACGGGTATAGCACCAACATAGGAAATAGCAAAAACAGTGGCAACAAAAGTATTAGCGGCAGTAATTACTTCGTCTCCCGGACCAATCCCAAGAACATGTAAGGCAAGACACAAAGCATCGGTTCCCGAAGCAACGCCAATACAATATTGAGAATCGCAAAAATCTGCAAAGGCCTCTTCGAACTCAGTTAGTTGTTCGCCAAGAATAAAGTTACCTTGCTGAAGTACTTTTTCAATTTCTGATCTTATTTCCTCTTCTATTAATTTATATTGAGTTTTTAAATCTACAAAAGGTATCATCTTATTTAACAATTACATAAGAGAACGAATAACTTTCTTCCGTCATCTTTAACTTATTATATATATCCAAGGAGTTTTATCCAGCCTTATTTTCACTTCTCAATCCTATACTTTTACTTTATTCATTTCCTTACTATTTGTATATCAAATCGATAGACTCTGCCCCCTTAAATGAATATATCCACAAATAATGCTTTAACCTACTTTTCTCTATATCTTTATTGTTAATCTTTAAATCTCTAAAAAACTGTTCCTTAACGAAAAACGAATTGCTCTCCGTAAATTTTTATATTTCCTTTAGGACGAGAAGCTTTCTGTGCAAATCTCATCCATAATTTTATAAATATCGTAGGTGTAATTCCATTCTGGATAATGGGAGCGGAATTTATCTACACAGGAAATATACCAAATATGGTCTCCTTTGCGAGGCTGATCGCAATAAACTATATTTGCTTTTTTACTCAGCACTTTCTCAAAATAAGTAATCGCTTCTATCATAGAAATATTAGAAAATCTACCACCCCCTATATTGTAGACTTCCCCACAGCGAGGATTTAGATAGAAGAGATAAAAAGCATTTACTAAATCATAAGAATGGATGTTATCTCTTACTTGTTTCCCTTTATAACCATATATGGTATATTGCTTGCCTGTAGCGATACATTTTGCTAAATAAGCAAGAAATCCATGAAGTTCTGCCCCTCGATGAAGAGGTCCGGTAAGACAACCACCTCTAAAAATTGCTGTTTTAAGCCCAAAATATCTGCCGTACTCCTGGACTAGAACATCGGCAGCTACTTTAGA
>QNCE01000016.1 GCA_003644405.1 Candidatus Omnitrophota bacterium
CCTTTATTTTTACCAAAGAGTGTGATTGTATGAATAAAAGAGAAGAAAAGGTTGTAGAAGAGTTAGGAACCCTTTTTAGTTTTAATTCTGTGGCTTTAGATAAGGCAACAGTAAATCTCCTGAATAAAAGAGAAAATAAAGATATTATAAAAGATCTCTATCCTCATATAGAGGATTCTTACCAGTTTCACTATGCCCACAGTTTAGGCACGGGAGAACTTTCTTATCAGATTAAAGAAATTAAATGAAGGAGTTCTCTTTTTCTCCACAGGTTTTAGTAGTAGATGCCTCAGCAGGTAGTGGAAAGACGCATGCTTTAGCACTAAGATACCTTAAATTACTTCTTTCTTGGAGTCCTCCTGTGGATCCTAAAGAAATCTTGGCAATAACTTTCACTAACAAAGCTGCTCAAGATATGAAGATAAGAATTTTCGATTGGTTAAAAAAGATAGCTTTAGATAGCTTCTCTTCTCCTCAAGAGGAAGAGCAAATTTTAGCTTTTTTGAAAAGTAAAAAAACTTTTCTTAAAGAAAAAGCTAATACTGTTCTCTCCCAATTGATAAAAAATTACAATTATTTTCAAGTAAAGACTATTGATAGTTTCTTAAAAACTCTTATGGACAGTTCAAGCTACTTCTTACAAAGGTCTCCTTATTTTAGAATAGTAGAGAATCCTTTTCCTTATTTAGAGTATGCCTTAGAAGAGTTCATTAAACGCGCCCAAAAAGACGAGAGTCTAAGTAAGCTGATTAAAAATTTTTTAAGACATTACTTGGAAATAGAGAATAAAGCAAGCTGGTTCCCCAAAAAAGACATCTTAAGAATCATAAGCTTCTTATTTTACCAATCTAATTTAAGAGGTAAGATTTTTTCCAAGAAAGTGATTCCCTATGACTTGAGAGAAAATATAGATAATTTGAAGAAGAAATTAAAAAAGTTGGAAGAAGTACCATATTTATACAAGACATTTCAAAAGAGTTTAAGAAAAGCTCTTCAAGAAAAGGATATATTTAAATCTTTGAAAGACATCTCAAAACATCTCCAAAAAGATAAGCTACCTGTAGTAAAATCTGCTCACCCAGATAAAGAAGTTATCCTTCTTTGGAAAGGCATCCGCCAAGAAGTAAAAAATCTTTGTGAATCTTATGCTCTTTCTCGTTTCAATCTTTATATAGATATACTTTCTGAGACTCTAAAAGACTTGGAGGAGTTAAAGGAAGTAAGGAATATTATATTTTTGGAAGAGATAAATAGTAAAGTAAACCTTCTTCTTAAAAAAAATCTAATTGGCATAAGTGAGATTTATTCTCGACTTGCTCTTAAATTTAGCCATTATCTCGTAGATGAATTTCAGGATACCAGTAGCATTCAATGGCGTAATCTAGAACCTTTGGTAGAAGAGGCAATTTCGAGAGGTGGCTCTTTATTTTATGTAGGAGATAAAAAGCAAGCAATTTATAGATTCCGTGCAGGAGATATTTCTCTCTTTGATGAGGTAAAAGAAAAATTCAGACATAGAGCTCACGTTTCAGAAAAATTCTTATCCACTAATTTTCGAAGCCAAAGAGCAATTGTAGAGTTTAATAATAAAGTTTTCTCTTCTCGTAACCTAGAAATTTTTTTGAATCATTTAGAAGATAGAATAGACCAAGAATTTTTCTCTTCAATTTTAGATAATTTTAAAGGAGCAAAACAAAATTGGATTAAGGAAAAAGATGGTGGTTATGTGTATGTAGAACTTATTGACGAGGATATTAAAGAAAACCGCGAAAAACTAATAAAAGAGAAGTTATTTTCTTTGATTAAAGAATTAACTAAAAGAGGTCTTCCTTTAAATAATATAGCTATACTCTTACGGGAGAATGAGGAAGTAAGAAAGGTAACTAGTTGGCTTATCGAGGAAGGTTTTCCTGTAGAGTCAGAGCGCACTTTAAATATTCGAGAGAATTATCTTATAAAAGAAATTGTATCTCTGCTTAAATTTTTAAGTTCTCCTATTGATAATTTGTCTTTTGCTTCTTTTATTTTAGGGGAGATATTCTTAACAGTTTCTCATAAAAGCAAAGAAGAACTTACAGAGTTTGTTTTTAAATATTCTGGTTTAGGCTATCTTTATCGATTTTTCTCTCAAAAATACCCTCAGCTTTGGGAAGATTTCTTTGAGGAATTCTTTAAAAGTGTAGGTTTTTTACCCCTTTACGAATTTTTAGTTAGTATCTTTGATAGATTAAAAATTTTAGAGAATTTTCCACATTCTCAAGCTTTTTTTATGAAGCTATTGGAGGTAGTAAGAAAAAAAGAGGAGGAAGACGAGCTTACTACCATTAACGAATTTCTAGAGTATCTTGGAGAAGGTAAAGATGAGGACTTTTTTGTATCGGTTCCCGAAAATACAGAAGCAATAAAAGTTTTAACTATCCATAAAGCTAAAGGATTGCAATTTGAGGTTGTAATAACCCCTTTTTTAGTCCTTACCCTTTCTTGGCAGGGGGAAAAAGGTGATTCTAGCGTAATTTTTGAAGAAGGTGAAAATCTCTTTCTTCTTTATTTAAGAAAAGATTTTACTTCTTATTCATCTAAGTTGAAAAAAATATATCAAGGAGAGTTAGTTAGCTCCCTTATTGATGAGTTAAATGTTATCTATGTAGCTTTAACAAGAGCTAAAGAGGAGCTATATATTTTTATTCCTAAAAGGAAAGGAAATATCCCCAATTTAGCAAAAAAGTTAATTTTAGATGAAGAAATTAAGTTAACTTGGGGCAAAAAGAAGCCTTATTTTGAGAAGGAAAAAATTTATCAAGTAGAATTTATTTCTCCTTCTTCATACCAAGATTGGTGTAAATATATGGGGGAGGAATTTATTTCTCGAAAGGACCTAAAATATAAAGACATTGCTTTCAAAGGAGAAGTAATTCACAAGGCTCTTTCTTTGGTAGAAAATACTAAAGACGAAGATTTAGAGAAACTAACTAATGAGATTAGCTGGCAGATACTTTATCAATATCCTAACAGAGTAGAGAAAGAAGAAATTCAGCATTGGTTAAAAAATATTTTGGAAAAAGATAGATTGAAAAGATTTTTTGTTTTACCCTCTCAGTGTATAGTTTTTAATGAGAAAGAAATTATAGATAGAAAAGGAGCTCTTAAAAGAGTTGATAGATTGATAATTTTTTCTCAAGAGGTTTGGGTTATAGATTACAAAAGTACTCATGAGGAGTTGAGCATTCATCAAGAGCAAATCAAAGAATATATGGAAATAATTTCCTCTCTTTATCCAGATAAGCAGATTAAAGGATTTTTGATATTTCTTGATAAGTTAGAGTTTTTAGAAGTAAAATGAATAGAATTTTTACTTATCCTTTTTCTGTGGATATTATAGAAAAAGTAGCTGAATATCTCTATGAAAAGCACTATAAAATCAGCAAAGATTTATCTAATATTGCTGTAGTATTTGGAGGCAAACGTCCTTTACTATTTTTAAGAAGGTCTCTAGCAAGCAAAATAGGTCAACCCTTCTTTTCTCCTCAATTATTTTCTATGGATAGATTTATTGAGTATGTTATAAGAAAAAGATATCCTCAGTTAAATAAAATATCTGATTTAGATGCTAGTTATCTTCTGTTTAATTTAAGTAAAGAGATAATTCCTGATTTTTTAAAGAGCGAATCTTTCTGGAAATTCTTTCCCTGGATAAAAGAACTATTATTTTTTTTAGAGGAGTTAGATCTAGAAAAGAAAACGGAGGATGAGCTTCGTTCAGTTGAAAAAAGTGCGGAAATTGGCTATGAAACTCCTCAGAGCATTAATGTTTTGCTTTCTCGAATTAGAAAGATTCGGGAATGTTTTCATAAGACCCTTTGGGAAAAGAGGAAATTCACTCGAGGATATGCTTACTTTTTAACTTCCCAGTTAACTAAAGATCTAACTTACGAAGATTTCAAAGAAATAATTTTCTGTGGTTTTTTTTATCTTCACGCTTCTGAGAAAGAGATAATTAAAAATCTTTTAGATAAGGGAAAGGCTGTACTTTTCTTTCATACAAGTAAGGAAGAGTGGCCTACTTTTAAAGAATTAGAAAAAGTTCTGGGTTACTCTATTAAGAGAGAGGATCATTGCAATCTACCCAAATTTCATTTTTATTCTGCATTTGATAATCATTCTCAAATAGGGATAGCAAGAGAAATAATAAGAAGGATTAATAAAGTTGATGATACAGTAATTATTTTACCACAACCTCATAATCTTGTACCTCTTCTTTCTGAATTAACCTCTTATGTTAAGGAATTTAATGTTTCTTTAGGTTATCCTCTGAAACGTAGTTCTATCTATGCCTTGATTAGAGCAATTTTTGAAGCTCAAAAAACAAGGAAAGATACTCTCTATTACACCAAAGACTACTTAAAGGTTTTGACTTTTCCTTACACAAAAAATATAAAGTTTGACGATTATCAACCTGCGTTGGCTAGAGTAATAGTGCATAAAATTGAAGAATATCTATTAGGTATAGAAGAGGAAGTTACCCTAAGCAAGAGAGTCTTTATAGATCTTAAAGAAATAGAAGAAAATCAGGCTTTACATTCATCAATAATTGAGACTTTAGAAAAATTGTCTATTAGTATTAAAAAAAATAGGCTTAAAGAAATTATTTTAAAATTTCATGACCTTCTTTTTCGTAATTTTGAAAATGTGGAAAATTTTTATCAGCTTTCTCTGGTTTTAGAAAATTTTCTTAATTTTCTAATAGATTTTAGCTTCGTGTCTCTCTATTCGTTTAATTTAGGAGTTGTTAAAAAGATTCTAGAGATAACTGAAGAGTTAAAATTAGCTTATTTTATGGAGGAAAAAGCAAAAAAAGAAGAGATGTTTGATTTTTTCCTAGATATTTTACATAACGAAGTTATAAATTTTGTCGGTTCTCCCTTAAAGGGTCTACAAATTTTAGGAGTATTCGAAACAAGGTCTTTAAAGTTTAAAAATGTAATAGTTATGGATGCTAACGAAGAAATTTACCCTGCTGTTAAAGTATACGAACCGTTAATCCCTCGTCAGATTTTCTTAAGTTTAGGAATAGATAGATTGGAAAGGACTGAAGAAATTACACGGTATCACTTTAAGAGAGCAGTTGAATCAGCAGAAAATGTTTATCTCATTTGGCAGGAGTCGCAAGATAAAGAGAAAAGTAGATTTATTGAGGAGATTATCTGGGAAGAAGAAAAAAGAAAATCTTCTTTAGGAGCTGTATCTTCTAAGAGAGTAGGCTTTTTTATAAAACTTCAACCTCAAAAAGAAATTGTAAAAAAGAACGAAAACATTCTACGTTACCTTAAGAATGAAATGATTTATTCTCCTACATCTTTTGATGTATATCTTCGATGTCCATTAAGATTTTTTTACACTTATGTACTGCGACTAGAAGAGAAGGAAGATATATTAGAAGAAAGTGAATCTAAAGAGGTAGGTAACTTTATTCACCTTCTTTTGAAAGAATTCTACTCACACTTTATAGGTTCTCAACCATCCTTTAATAGAAAATATGAAAACCTCTTTTTTAAAATATTTGAAGAGAGATTTTACCAACATTTTGAGAGAACGATGAAAAGCGATGCTTTCCTTCTTAAGGAAGTTCTTTATTTTAGGTTAAAGGAATTCCTAACAAAAGAAAAAAACAGAAAGGAAGTAAAAGAGATAGTCTTTGTAGAAAAAACTCTCACCAAACCTTTAACTTTGAATGGGATTACTCTTCAGATAAAGGGTACCTTAGACAGAGTAGAAATAATTCAAAAAGATGACCAGGCAGAAATAGTGGTTGTGGATTACAAGACAGGCAGTTCAGTATCTTTACCTAAAATTAAAAATTTACCTCTTCCTCCCGATAGGAAAAAAATTAAAAAGGAAATTGTATCTTTTCAGTTGCCCATATATATTTATCTTTTGCAGAACCCACAATTTAAAGAATTGGAGCTTAATGCTTCCCTATATTTTTTAAAAGATTTAAAAATAGAATATCTTTTTAAGGATAAAGATTTCGACCGTCAGGAAATAATTAACACCTATTTTCTACCATCCCTTAAATTTATTGCTCAAGAGATACTCAATCCTAATGTTCCTTTTCAAGCCGATGCCGATGATGAGAAATACTGCAAGAGATGTGCTTTTTCTAGCTTATGCAAAATATAATTTCCCTGATATAATATATCCATAATGAGAGAATTAAAAAGAAGTTTGAATTTGTTTGACATCTTTTGTATTGCTAGTGGGGCAATGATTTCCAGTGGTCTTTTTATCCTTCCTAGTATTGCCTACTCCAAAGGAGGTCCTTCTATAGTACTTTCTTATTTCGTTGCAGGAGTTCTTATGATTCCTTCTATATTTTCTAAAGCGGAATTAGCTTCTGCTATGCCTAAAGCAGGAGGAACATATTTCTTTATTGAGCGCAGTTTAGGATATTTTTTCGGAATATTTGCTGGTTTGGCTAACTGGTTATCAATAGGGCTAAAGAGTGCTTTCGCTTTGGTAGGAATAGGAGCGTTCTTAGAGTATATAACAGGAGGTATATCTTACTTTCAGATAAAAATTGTTGCTAGTATGTTTTGTCTAATTTTTCTCTTTCTTAACATAATAAGTATTAAGGGGATCGCTAACTTACAGAGGTACTTAGTTTTGTTTCTTTTTCTTTCTTTAGGATTTTATATTATTTTGGGGATAAATAGAGTAAATTTTGAGTATTATACTCCCTTCTTAAGGGGAGGATTTAAGGGAATTTTAGCAGTGGCGGGGATGGTATTTATCTCCTACGGAGGATTAACTAAAGTTGCTTCTGTAGCTGAAGATACCAAAAACCCCCATCGCACCATTCCTTTAGGTATGATTCTTTCTTTCTTAGCTGTAGAGATTGTCTATTTAGGTGCAGTATATGTAACCGTAGGAGTTCTACCCAAAGGTGAATTACTCTCTACGCTAACTCCTTTAACTCATGGGGGAATTAGATTAGCTGGCTTTCCTTTGGGGATAATTATGTCATTTTCTGCTTTGATAGCTTTTTTAACTACTGCCAATGCAGGATTACTTTCTTCTTCACGGATTCCTTTAGCGATGGCAAAAGATAAGCTACTTCCTAACTTTTTCTCTAAACTTTCCAAAAAATATAGCACCCCTTACATTTCAGTTATCACTACAGGGATCTTTATGTTAATTTTGATTATCTTTTTAGATTTGGAGAACTTAGTAAAATTAGCTTCTACTTTAATGCTTATTCTTTTTATTCTTACGAATGTAGCAGTAATCATAATGAGAGAAGGCAGAATAATAAATTACCGTCCTACATTTAAATCTCCTCTTTATCCAGGAATTCAAATCTTCGCAATTATTTCCTACATTTTTCTAATTGTAGAAATGGGAGCGGCTGCTATTTTAATAAGCTTAGGATTTTTAATATTTAGCGCTCTTACCTATTACTTTGTTGTAAAGAGAAAAGTAAAAAGACAGTCAGCAATAATCCATTTAGTAGAAAGAATTACTTCTAAAGATTTAATAGATACTTCCTTGGAGGAAGAGTTAAAAGAAATAATTCATAAAAGAGATAAAGTAATTAAGGATAGGTTTGATAAAGCTATAGAGAACTGCCCTATAATGATTGTAGAAAAGAGAATTTCTTACAAAGAACTTTTTGAGAAAGTAGCGCAAATTTTAGAAGAAAGATTAAAGATAGAAAAATCCTGCTTAAAAGAACTTTTTTTAAAGAGAGAGCAAGTTTCTACTACTGTGCTTGAAGAAGGTTTAGCCATACCTCACGTAGTAGTAGAAGGAGAAAATAAGTTTGAGATTATCATTGTGAAGGCTTCCCAAGGTATAGATTTTCCTAAAGGAGTAGTAAAATTTGCTTTCGTTTTAGCTGGCTCTAAGGATGAGCGTAATTTTCATCTTCGAGCTTTGATGGCTATAGCTCAAATAGTGAGAGAACATAATTTCTATCGAAATTTAGAAAGGGCTAAAAATGAATCTCAGATAAGATTACTTATTCTTTCCTCTACAAGAAGAAGGGCAGTATGAGTAAGACAAAGATAATTGCTACTCTAGGACCCTCTACTGACAACGAAAATCTCTTAAGAAAGATGTTTGTTGCTGGCTTGGATATGGTAAGGTTAAATTTTTCCCATGGCAAAAGAGAAGATCATATAAGAAGAATAAAGTTAGTAAGAAAAATAAATGGGGAGCTTAAAAGGACTGTAAAACTAATGCAGGATTTAGAAGGGTATCGAATAAGAGTAGGAAAGTTAAAGGAGAATATTTTACTGAAAAATAGAACAACTATTTATCTTACTCAGGAGAAAACTTTAGGGGAAAAGAAATTGATTCCTTTTGATTATCAAGGAAGTTTAAGAGGGATAAAAAAGGGTAACTTAATCTATATTGATGATGGAAAAATCATCTTAAAGGTAAAAGGCATAGAGAAAAAGCGTATTAAGGCTTTAGTCATTCGGGGTGGTATTGTAAAGGAAAGAAAAGGTATAAATATTTCAGGAGCAAAGTTAAGTTTTCCTTCATTGACAGAAAAGGATAAAGTTGATTTAGAAGTAGCTATTCAGTATAAATTTGATTGCCTTGCCCAATCTTTTGTGAGAAAAGCTAAGGATATAAAGATAATTAAAAGTATCCTCTCTAATAGATATCCTCCTTGTAAGGTTTTTGCTAAGATAGAAAATAGAGATGCTTTAACTAATTTAGATGAAATAATTGCTATCTCTGATGGTATATTGATCGCCAGAGGAGATTTAGGAATATGCCTTCCTTTATATAAAATTCCTATTATCCAGAAAGAAATTATAAGAAAATGCAAGTTAGTAGGTAAACCGGTAATAGTAGCTACCCAGATGTTAGAGAGTATGACAGAGGAAGTATTGCCTACTCGAGCAGAGGTAAGTGACGTAGCTAATGCTATTTTAGATGGAGCAACTCATCTTTTACTTTCTTCAGAAACGGCTATAGGTAAACATCCTCATAGAGTTGTGGCAATGATGGAGCAAATAATAAAATCTACAGAAAGTTATATTAAGAAATTGAAGGAGTTGTATTTAATTTGAAATGAAAATTGTTGCTCTTCTTACTGATTTTGGCACAGAGGATAATTTTGTTGGGGTAACAAAAGGAGTTATTCTAAAAATTAACCCAAAAGTTACCCTTGTTGATATAACTCATCAAATAGGAGCTCATAAAGTAAAAAAAGCAGCCTTCCTTCTTTACTCATCTTTCTCATATTTCCCTAAGGGCACTATTTTTTTAGTCGTTGTAGATCCAGGAGTAGGTTCTAAACGTAAGGCTTTAGCAGTAAAAACGAGAAATTACTACTTTGTTGGTCCCGATAATGGTGTTTTATTTCCTAGTTTAGAGGCTGATGGTATAGTGGAAGTTGTGGAGATAACGAATAAAAAATATCTTCTAAGTTCCATTTCTTCTACTTTTCACGGTCGTGATGTATTTGCTCCCATAGCTGCTTATTTATCCAAAGGGGTAAAATTAGAAAAATTAGGTAGAGAAATTGTGGATATCAAAAAGTTAAATCTTCCTCAAGTTAAAATCAGAAAGAATACTTTAACAGGAGAAATTATTTACATAGATTCTTTTGGTAATCTAGTTACTAATATAGATAGAATTACTCTAGAAAAATTTATTAAAAATAGAAATTTTGTTGCCTTTTTAAATAAAAAGAAAATAACTAAATTCTGCGATTCTTATCTTCAAGGAGAGAAGGAGCCCTTTTTTATAGAAGGGGGATTTTTCAAATTAGAAATTTCCTTAAAAATGAAGTCAGCCAAACGTTACTTTAAAGCTAAAGAAGGTCAGAAGATAGTAATTAAGAGGAGATGATGGAGAAGGTGGAATTTAAAGAGAAGAAAATACCCCTAAAAGGAGTTGTAAAGTATGTGTATAAAAGAATGGGTAAAGCTATATTAGATTACAATATGATTGAGAAGAATGATAAGATTTTAGTTGCTGTATCTGGAGGAAGTGATAGTTTGAGTTTAGTAAAACTACTTAAAATGAGAAAAAGGAGAGTTCCTATAGATTTCCAAATTTTAGCCTGTTTTGTAGATACGGATTTTATAAAGATTGATAAAAAGGCACTTTTGGATTATCTAGAAAGAGAGAGTATTCCCTTTGTGGTGAAAAAGATGGAATTAAAAAATAGCAACGTTAGTTGTTTCTGGTGTTCTTGGAATAGAAGAAAGGTATTATTCCAAACCGCTCAAGAGTTTCATTGTAATAAAGTTGCTTTAGGCCATCATTTAGACGATATTGTGGAGACGATTCTTATGAATCTACTTTTTTTTGGAGAAGTGAGTGCAATGAAACCAAAGATTGAGCTTTTTGAAGGAAGACTTACCATAATAAGACCTCTGTGTTACATAGAAAAAAAAGATCTTATAAATTTCGCTAATCGGCTGAACTTGGACTATACAAACTATCGGTGTTCTTATGGGAAAGATTCCCGAAGGGAATTAATTAAGGCTATTATAAAAAAAACTGAAGAAAGTTGCCCTTATGTTAAGAAAAATATTTTTAACGCTTTAAAGAATATAAAAACAGATTATTTGATATGAAAGCTCTTATTACCGGTGGCGCTAGTTGGGTAAAGATTGATGAGGTGAGGATTATAACCAATGTTTTTACGGGTAAAACTGCATTACTCTTAGCTCAGGAAGCTAAAAAGAGAGGTTTGCATACAACTCTTATTATTAATCCTCACTGCATAAGTAAGTTCCCTAAGGGGATAAGGATAATACCCTTTAAATATTTTCAAGATTTAAAGGATAAAGTAGTTAGTGAACTTAAAAAAAACACGTATCAACTAATAATCCATGCTTGCGCAGTAAGTGATTATGTATTGAAAAAACCCTTTAAAGGAAAAATACCCTCTAAAAGAAAAGAATTAGTTTTAAAACTTTTTCCTGCACCAAAGATAGTTAAAATAATTAGAAGGTTAGCTAAAAATTCTTTTGTGGTCCAATTTAAATTAGAAATAGAGGATGAGGGAATAGTTGATAAAGCTTTCAGGAGTTTAAAAGAAAACGGCACCGATTTAGTAGTAGCTAATAGCTTAGAGAGTATAAAGTTAGGATATAAAGCATTTATTATTGATAAGAGAAAAAACATCAAGAAGATAACCTCTAAGAAAGAAATTCTTCCTGCCATTTTAAATTCCCTTCCCAAATGAGACATTTTTCTGCCATAGTGTAGTTCTTCACAATTTTGGTAACAGTTTTTATAATAGGAATGTTTAAACCCAAATTTTTCATTACCTGCCTGACGGTAGGCAGGCCTGCCCGCCGATACTTACATATGCTTTTAGCAGGCGAGGAAAAATTTGTCCGAAGGACCCAGCCCTCTATTTTTACGAATGAATTTCTTCTTATGAAGAATAAAGGGCTGCCGAAGGTCCAGCCTATTAAAAATGGGCTGGGATTTGCCTTTGTATCTTTTTGGTGTAAAGCTTTACTGTATAACTATAACATTTTGAATAAGTTATAAAGTTTTTCAAAACTCTGGTGCAAATTTTGGGTTTAAATTATCAAACCCCTTTAGAAAAACCTAAACAAATTGCAAATTTGTTACCGAAATGTTGAAGTTGTACACATAGGCGGATCCGCCTTAGGCGGAAAGTCTGACTTAGAGTCGGTTTGGAGTATATAAAAACGAAGCCCTCTCCCCACCTGGAGGAGAGAGCCCGTGGCTTTGAGCCCTCTAAAAGAGAGCCCCCCATTTCCTCTTTAAAATTTACCATATTTTGAAAAAATTTTTAAAGGGTGGCAAAAAATTTTTTTGAAAACGTTTTCAAAATTTCTCTTTCACTTTTTCTATTTAATTGGGATTTAAAGATTTTGTTTACATAAGATATTTTTTAATATAAAATAATTTTGTGAATAATTTCCCTTTAGCTATAACAGGAATAGGAGTGATAGCGCCTAATGGTATAGGAAAAGAAGACTTTTGGCAATCTTTAGAGGAAGGGAAAAATGCTATAACTTCTATTGATATTTTTGATACAAAAAAATTTTATGTGAAAGTTGGGGGTCAGATAAAAAATTTTGATCCTAAGGCATATTTGGGATTTAAGGGTTTGAGAAATTTAGACAGAAGTACTCTTTTTCTTCTTTCTGCTAGTAAGCAGGTAATTGAAGAAAATGGACTAGAAATTAATGATACTAATACTGATAAAATAGGCGTATGTACTGCTACTACTTTCTCTCATCTATGGCCAATTGTAGAGTTTGATAGAGAAGTATTAAAAGAAGGAATAGATTTTGCTTCACCTGCTCTCTTCCCCCTTACAGTAATAAACGCTCCTTCATCCCAGGTTTCCATTAGATTTGATATTCAGGGATTTAACACTACAGTAAGTACAGGATATACATCAGGAATTGAAGCATTAAACTATACCTGGGATGCTCTTTCTACTGCTAAGGCAGAAATAGTATTATGCGGGGGGGTAGAAAGTTTGGACTTTTCCTTATTCTTTGGTTTTCACAAGCTAGGATACTTAGGTGGGGTAAATGGCCCTACTCTGAGTTGCCCATTTGATAAAAGGAGAAATGGACCCTTGTTAGGAGAGGGCTGTTGCGTATTTAAAATAGAAGAGTTCAAAAAAGCTGAAAAGGAAAAGAGTAAAATTTTTGCCAAGATAAGAAGTATTTCTTCTTTTTTTGATGGGTTTAAGATGGGTAAAATTCATCCTCAAGGGGAAGGATTAAAGAGATCTATAGAAGAGGCTTTAGAAAGTGCAGGAATACTTACTAAAGATGTCGATTATATCTCCAGCTGTGCCAATTCCTCTCAAGACTTAGATAGGATAGAGGTAAAAGTTTTAAAAAAAATATTTGGCAAGCGTTTAAAAAATATTCCCGTGAGCTCTATAAAATCAATGTTAGGAGAAAGTTTTTCTGTAGCAAGTCTTTTTCAGATTACTTCTTGTATAGGAGCAATGCTAAATGGGAAAATACCCCCTACTATAAACTATAAAGAGAAGGATCCTGAATGCGATATAGATTGTGTTCCTAACAAAGCACAGAAAAAAGAGGTAAATATAGCTTTAGTTACTTCTTTTGGGCCAGGGGGATATAACGGTGCCTGTATTTTAGAGAAATACAAAGAAGCTGGTTAAAATGATTGATCTTAAAAATAAAGTAGTAATAGTTACTGGAGGTTCTCGAGGAATAGGCAAAGCTATCTGTTTAGTTTTTGCCCAGTTGGGAGCAAAGGTAGTTTTTACCTACTACAGAAGTAAGAAAGAAGCAGATAAGGTAAAACAGGAAATAAAGAAAATGGGAGGTAAGTGCCTAAGCATACAGGCGAATGTAAGAGATTTTGAACAATGTCGAGCAGTAGTAGAGAAGACTTTGAAAAAATTTAAGACTTTAGATATCCTTGTTAACAACGCAGGGATAATTAGAGATAAAGCATTATTTATGATGACAATCGAAGATTGGAAGCAAGTGATAGAAACGAATCTAATAGGTACTTTTAATATGACTAGATCAGCAATTACTACTTTCCTTAAGCAGAAAAGAGGATGTATAGTAAATATAAGTTCGGTAAGTGGATTAGTAGGCACCCCCAGACAAACTAACTATAGCGCATCCAAGGCAGGAATTATTGGTTTTTCTAAAGCTTTAGCTAAAGAAGTAGCTCCTTATAATATAAGGGTGAATGTTATTTGCCCCGGCTATATTGCTACAGATATGGTAACTTCTTTAAGGGAGGATATAAAAAATAATATCTTAAATAGTATCCCTTTAAAGAGATTAGGAACACCCCAGGAAGTAGCATGGTTATGTGCTTTTGTTAGTTCAGATAAAGCAAATTATATCACTGGAGAAGTAATTAAAATAGATGGAGGATTAGCTATTTAAGATTTAAGAAGGTTTATAAAGAAGAAGAAGAAGAAGAAGAAGAATTTGGAAGAGATCAAAAAAGAGATTAAAAAATTAGTTTCTGAGATTGCCGAAATTTCTAAAGGAAAGATTCCTAACATGCGTTCTCTTGCAGATGTTTATCGTTTAGTAGAGAGGCGGTTAAAGGGGTGATGAATATGTCAGAAAGTTGGGACATAAAAAAAATTCAAGAAATCCTACCACAAAGATATCCTTTCCTCTTCATTGACAAGGTCTTGGAAGTAAACGAAATTCAAAGAAAAGTCATCTGTCTAAAAAATGTAACTGCAAATGATTATTTCTTTGAAGGTCATTTTCCTAAAAATCCTGTTATGCCGGGAGCAATAATTATTGAGGCTTTAGCGCAAGCAAGTATCGTTGTCTTTGCAGTTTTAAAACCAGAAGTTGCAGACACACATCCTGACTATTATCTGGGAAAAGTAGAAGCAAAATTTAAAAAACCAGTAAAAGTAGGGGATCAATTAATTTTAGAAGTATATGGCGAGAAGATTCTGGATAGAGCAGGTTCAGTTAAAGCGTTAGCAAAGGTAAACGGTGAAGTAGTCGCCGAAGCAAGGATATCTTTTGGGGTGAAGATTAAAAAGAAAAATAATTAACTTTTATCCTATGGATGAGAAACTTATCCTATGGGCGAGAAAGTAGTAGTAAGTGGAGTAGGGGTAGTTTCCTCTATTGGTTTAAATAAAGAAGATTTCTGGAATAATCTTATAAAAGGGAAATCAGGAATAAGCAAAGTGACTCTCTTTGATACCTCTAAATTTAAACGTCATTACGCAGGAGAGATAAGAAAATTTGACCCCACTTTATTTATTCCTGAAGAGATGACTCAGTTTTTGGGAAGGGCTTCTCAGTTTGCTATTATTGCTGCTAAATTAGCTTTAGAAGACGCTCATCTTAATTTAAATGAGTGCAGAAATAAAAGATTAGCAATAATTGTAGGTACTACAATGACAGAAGCAAGTGTGTTAGACTTTTCTTCAGAAATGCTATTAAAGGAGGAATGGGATGAGATTACCCTTAAACTTCTTCTTAATGCTTTTTCTCCCTCTATTCCCCGCAATATCGGTTATTTTCTCCAACTCAGAGGGTATAATCTCCTTATTCCTAACGCTTGTGCTGCTGGTAATTATGCAATTGGATATGGTTTAGATTTGATAAAAAAGGGGAAGGTGGATTTAGCTATTGTAGGAGGAGCAGAAGCACTTTCTCGAGTTGCTTTTCAAGGGTTTCAGAGACTTTATGCAATGGCACCAAGAGTATGTTCTCCTTTTGATAAGAATAGAAAGGGGATGCTTTTAGGAGAAGGGGCAGGTATTTTAATTTTAGAACCTTTTAGAGAAGCAGAAAAAAGAAAAGTAAATATCTATGCCGAAGTTCTGGGATATGGTTTATCGTGCGATGCATATCATATGACCATTCCTAAAAAGAAAGGTATTAAAAAAGCAATGGAGAAGGCAATAAGAGAAGTCGGCTGTTCTCCTGAAAACATAGATTATATCTGTGCCCATGGAACAGGAACAATCCAGAACGATAAAGCAGAGGTTGAAGCGATAAAAGAACTATTTGGAGAAAATTACAGAAAAGTTCCTGTTAGTTCCTTAAAATCAATGATTGGCCATTGCATGGGAGCAGCTTCTAGTATTGAAGCGGTAGCCTGTTGTTTAGCGATAGAAAGGGGAATAATTCCCCCCACAATAAATTTTAAAACCCCGGATCCTGAATGTGATATAGACTGTGTTCCTAATAAGGCAAGAAAAAAGAAATTAAATACAGTTTTAAATAACGGATTTGCTTTTGGGGGAAATAATTGTTGCGTAGTCTTTAGTAGATTAAGTTAAATTTGTAGATAGATGGAAAATTTTAGATTGAACAGTTATAATTTGAGAAAATATCACATAGAGTCTTTTTCAAAACTCAGTTTAAAAGAAAGGCTTACTTTTACCTTTAGTTATAGCTATTTTTGGATAAGATTTTTAACTAACAGAGACAGAAACACTTATAAAAAATTACAAAATTATGGAAAAAGATATTTTAAATATTCAGCCAATATGGGAAAGAATAATAAAAGCTCTTAATAAGAATAATATAAAATATGTAATAGTAGGGGCATCAGCTATGGTACTGCATGGTATACCAAGAAGTACTTTAGATATTGATATTTATGTTGAAGCTAAAGAAGATGTTCTTAGAAAATTATTTAATATAGCCAAAGATTTAGATTTAAAAAGTTATCAAAAAGATATTCTTAAAGTTGCTCACCTGCCTAAATTATTTACTAATCAATGGATATGTTTTTCTTATAATAAGCAAGATATTTTAGATGTATTTTTAGCAGATAAGATTGAGTTTGAGAACTTATATAAAAATTCTGAAGTTAAAAAAGATTCTTCCCTTAAAGTTAGAGTAGCTTCTTTAATAGATATTATAAGAATGAAGAAGAAAGTTGGTAGAAGTATGGATTTGATAGATATTAAGTTGATAAAAGAAGCAATAAGAACTATTAAAAAAGATTTAAATGCAAAATGAAGAATACCGAAGAAAAGCGATATTCTTAACAGGAGCAACAGGGTTGTTAGGTTCGTATTGTAATTATGATTTATAATTCAAAATAAAAAAGGCAAATATTCAAACAAAAAGAAAACTTTTATCTGAGGCGGTAAAGTTTATAGATAGAATAATAATGTAAAGTATGCATTAAATTCAATGGAGAAAATAAGAATTTTAAAAGAGTATTTCCAAAAAGAAAAAGAAGTAATTTTAGCTTTTCTTTTTGGTTCTTATGCAGAGAAAAGAGCAAGGAGTTTTTCTGATTGGGATATAGGAGTTTATTTTAAGCCAAAGGAATATTTAGAATTAGTCTCATCTTATAGATATCCAAAGGAAGAGAAAATCTGGTCTGATTTAGTAGAGATATTAAAAACAGATAATGTTGATTTTGTGGTATTAAACAGAGCCTCTCCTGATTTAGTTTATAAAGTATTAAAAGATGGAATTCCTTTAACAGTTAAAGATGAAAAATTGTATTATAATCTTTTATGTAAAGCAAGTTATGAATCAATAGATTGGTGGCAATTTGTAGATGAATACTGGAAAATAAAGGAAGAAGCAAAATCTTTAACTCCTCAGGCAAAAGCACAGATTCAGAGAAGACTTATTTTTTTAGAAGAACAATTCCAGGATTTTGAATATTTTAAAAAATTAACTTTTTCTGTTTATTCTACAGATAGAAAGGAACGTAGAAACGTAGAAGGATGGATAGAAAATTTGGTAATTTCAGCCATAGATATCGCTCAGATTTTTTTAGCCTCAGATAAAAAAGAGATTCCTCAAACTTACAAAGAGATTTTAAAAATATTTACCACTATTTATCTTAATTTTTTTCCTGAATCTGCAGAGAAATTTTCTGATTTTGTGAAACTAAGAAATATAATTACCCATGAATATTTAGATATTAGATGGCAAAAGATAAAAGATTTTATTGAACAAGGCTATTCTTTATATTCCCAGTTTATAGAATATTCCCAGTTTATAGAAAAAGTAAAAGCTAAATTATTATAATAACCAATTTAACCTACGAGGTTGAACTGGGAAATGTAGAAATAATTTGCAAAAATGGAAGGTGTAACATAAAAATAAAAAATGAGAGAGAAAATCCTAAGCACAGGAGAAGTGTACCATATTTTTACCAAAAGCATCGCTAATTTTAAAATTTTTAAAAAAGAAAAAGATTTTTTGCGTATAATAGATATGATGGCTTTTTATCAAAGAAAGAACAAAGTTAGTTTTGCTATTTTTGAGAAAAATAAATCCAAGGTTCTTGAGGAAAATAATAAAAATAATGACAAAATTGTGAAAATAATAGCTTACTGCATTATGCCTACACATATTCATTTAATCCTTACACAATCAGAAGAAAAAGGAATTTCAGTTTTCATGAGTAATCTTCTTAATAGTTATACTCGTTATTTTAATCTGAAGCATAATAGAAAAGGACCTTTATGGGAATCAAGATTTAAAAGGATCCATATCGATAACAATGAGATACTTCTGCATCTCACTCGATATATTCATTTAAATCCAGTAACTGCTTATTTGGTTGATAATCCCATTGATTGGGAATATTCTTCCTACCGAGAATACTTATCATGTATCTCCCTTCAGGATTGTATTTGTCAATTTAAAGATATTATAGAGATTGAGCCAGAATCTTATAAAAAATTTGTAGAAGATAGAATTTCTTATCAGAGAGAGTTGGCAAAGATAAAGCATTTGATCATTGAGTGAATAGCTTCATTTGGACCAAACAAAAATCTAACCTACGAGGTTGAAATGGGGAAGGGAGTTTTGAAAAGATTGTTTTTTGCGCTCTTATAATAAAATATAACAATAACACTCAGACTCAATTCAAATGAGACACTTTAAGTCAGACTTGAAATGTCTCATTTGGAAGAGTTTTTGCCTAAGGTGTAATTACCCGGAGTAGGAAAATGTATCGTTTGAGAAAATAAGTAAGGGGGAATAGTGATGAAAAAGAAAACCAGCTTCCTTAAATTATTGATGATGGTGATTAAATTTCTGATTCCCTTTACGGTGATTTTACTAAAAATAATTCATCCTCAAGTAAAATATGGATGGCTTTTTGTAGGATACGTAATATTTGTAGCAGTAGAGAGGACATTTGAAACTTTCTACAGTGGAAGATTTGAAAAGCATATTAGCCGATTAGAAAAAGACTGGACTTTCCAGGCAGTAGCTTTAGTCTATACTACCATGGCTTTTATTATGATGTTTGAGTTCTTTTTAGTTCCTCGCACCTTTACTCCTTTTTTAGTTATATATGGAGGAACTATTTACTTAATTGCTTTATTTTTAAGACTATGGGGAGTAAAGACTTTAGGGGAATCCTGGCAGACAAAAATCTTAACAAGGCAGTTGATAACCGATAAAGGACCTTATAAATATATGCGTCATCCTATCTATTTTGGAGTAATTTTAGAAGCGCTTTCTGTATCTATGATTGCAGGAACTTTCTATGCATTTTTGTTTGCTATATTTATATTTGCTTCTTTAATGATTCTTAAAACTTATTTAGAAGAGAAAGACCTTATCAAAATTTATGGAGATAAGTATAGAGAATACACTCAAAAATGCTGGGCTTATTTACC
>QNCE01000017.1 GCA_003644405.1 Candidatus Omnitrophota bacterium
GAACCTAAGCCGAGAAAGATTTATTGGCCTCCTATGGAGCATCCCTGGAAGAGGCCATTGTATAAGAGAAGATTGGCAAAAGAAAAGGCTCTTTTACAAAGCAAAAAAGACAGAGAAGAATTAACATTAGTTAAAGATTAAAACAGGACATTTTTAAATTGGCTTGACAAAAAAGCATATATAGGGTTTACTTTCAAAATTTTTCTGATATAATAATAACTTAGAAATGAAGAAGTTTCTTATTCTTATTTTTCTTCTTTTAATTACAAGATTAAGTTTTGCTTTAGAACTTAAGAGTTCCGCTTTTGGTAACGGTGATTATATCCCTTCTCGTTATACCTGTGATTCCTTAAATTTCTCTCCTCCTTTAGAGTGGAAAGGTGTTCCTCCTCAAACTAAAAGTTTTGTTATTATATGCGATGACCCGGATGCTCCTTTTAAAGTATGGGTACATTGGGTAATTTATAATATTCCTTCTAGTAAGAGGAAGTTAGAGGAGAATATTCCTTGTCAAGGGGTATTAGCGGATGGAACTCTGCAAGGAGTAAACGATTTTAAGAGGCTGGGTTACGGTGGACCTTGTCCTCCTCCAGGTGCTGCTCACCGTTATTTTTTTAAGATCTATGCTCTGGATACTATTTTAGATCTTAAAGAGGGAGCCAGCAAAAGAGAAGTTTTAGAAAAGATGAAAGGTCACATCTTAGATAAGGGAGAGTTAGTCGGTCTTTATAAGCGGTGAATTTGCCTTTATTAGTTGACATTCTCTTTTTTAATAGGTAAGATAGTAATATGTCTAATAAAGGAAGAAAAAAAGAAATAATTGAGAAGTTTAAAGAACATCCTCAAGATACAGGTTCTGCCTCAGTACAAGTTGCTCTTCTTACTGAGAGGATAAATTATCTCACTGAACATCTAAAGCGGCATAAGAAAGATTTTCACTCTCGTCGAGGCCTCCTTATGCTTGTAGGGAGGCGTCGGCGCCTCCTTCAATATCTTAAGAAGAAAGATCCCAAAAAGTACGACGAGGTAGTAAAGGAGCTTAATCTTCGTAAGTAATGAATCCTTTTCGACTTTCTCTTCCTAATATAGGAAGAGCTCCATTAGTATTTTCTTGGGGAGAGTTAGCTCGTCAAGCCAATGGAAGCATAGTAGTTTCCTATGCTGATACAGTAGTTTTGGTAACTGTATGCGCCTCTAAAGAGCCTTCGCAGAAATTAGGATTCCTTCCTCTTGTAGTAGAGTACCAAGAAAGAACTTATGCTATGGGAAAAATCCCTGGAGGATTTATAAAAAGAGAGGGTAGACCTAAAGATACAGAAATTTTGTGTGCTCGCTTAATCGATAGGCCCTTAAGACCTCTTTTCCCTAAAGACTTTCTTTGTGAAGTGCAGATTATTGGTATGGTTCTTTCTAGCGATGGTAAAAATGACCCTGATGTTTTAGCAGTAAATGGAGCAAGTTGCGCTCTTCTTCTTTCTGATATTCCTTTTTCTACTCCTATTGGTGCGGTAAGGATAGCTAAGTTAAATGGTGGGTTTATTGTTAATCCTACCTATGAGGAGAGAGATAAATCCTTAATGGATATTGTTATTGCAGGGACCAAAGAAAAAATTATAATGATGGAGGGGAAGTTTAAAGAAGTTAAGGAAGAAGAGGTATTAGAGGCTATAAAGTTTGCTCATCCTTTTATAAGAGAAATAATTAATGCTCAAATAAAAATTGGGGAAAAGGTAGGGAAAGGAAAGACAGATTTCCCTCTTTATCAGCCGCCTCAGGAGCTTATTAATCTAGTGAAGGAGATAGCTCTTCCTCAACTAGAGGAGATCTATGGGTTGGTTAAGAAAGAAGAGAGGGAGTCAGCGCTCAGCCAAATTGTGGAGGAAGTTTCTAAGAAAGTAGAGGAGCAAGGTTTTACAGTTACGCCAGAAGAAGTTAAAGGAGTTTTCTGTGAGATTGAGAAGAAATTTGTGAGAGAAAAAATTCTTAAGGAGAAAAAGCGACCTGACTCTAGGAAGTTAGATGAGGTAAGAAGTATTGAGTGTAAAGTAAGTGTACTGCCCCGTACTCATGGTTCAGCAATATTTACAAGGGGACAAACGCAAGCTTTAGCTATTACTACTCTGGGAACTTCAAGTGATGAGCAACTAATTGAAGCTTTAGAAGGAGAGAAATCAAAGCACTTTATGCTTCATTATACTTTCCCTCCTTTTAGTGTAGGTGAAACTAAACCTTTGAGAGGGCCAACACGTAGGGAGATAGGACACGGTGCACTAGCAGAAAAAGCTCTTTTAAGTGTAATTCCTTCTAAGGAAGAGTTCCCTTACACTATCAGGGTAGTTTCTGAAATATTAGAATCTAACGGTTCTTCTAGTATGGCTACTGTTTCTGCTGCATCTTTATCTCTGATGGATGCAGGAGTACCTATTAAAAAACCTGTAGGAGGAATAGCTTTAGGGTTGGTGAAGGGGGAATCTTCTTACGTTATCCTTACTGACATCGCTGGTGTTGAAGACCATTATGGAGATATGGACTTTAAAGTAGCAGGGACAGAAGAAGGGATTACAGCTATTCAGCTGGATTTAAAGATAGATGGTTTAGATTATCATTTAATCCAAGAGAGCTTAGAAAGAGCTAAGCAAGCACGTTTATTAGTTTTAAAGAAGATGAATGATGCTTTAGCCTTGCCCAGAGAAGAGATTTCTAAATATGCTCCTAAGATAAAATCATTCAAGATAGACTTGGATAAAATTGGAGAGGTCATTGGCCCGGGAGGGAAGACAATAAGAAGAATTATAAGGGAATATAATGTAACTATAGATATTGATGATGAGACAGGAATAGTTAGTGTAGTAGCTGAAACTGACGAATCTCTAAATAGAGCAATAGAGGAGATTTTAAACCTTACTAAGGAGGTTCAAGTAGGAGATATTTTTACAGGCAAAATTGCTAAAATCGTCAATTTTGGTGCATTTTGTGAAATTATGCCTGGTAAAGTAGGTCTTATTCATATTTCTGAGATTTCTGATAAGTACGTGAAAGACATTCGAGATTTTGTTAAAGAGGGAGACATCGTGAAGGTGAAAGTTATAAATATTGACTCCCAAGGAAGGTTAACACTCAGCATGAAACAAGTTCCATGAGAAACATAAATTATCTACAAGCAATAATTCTTTTCTCTTTAGGGACAATGCTTCTCCTTAGCCTGGCTTCTTTCGTACCTCAGGATATAAGATGGATAAGTTCTCCTTATAATAAAAATCCTCATAACCTTGTAGGGGTTTTAGGCAGTTATCTTGCTTTTTTTCTTTTTTTTACATTTGGAGTGGTTAGTTACTTTTTCCCTTTCTACTTCATATTTAAGGGACTAGAAAAGTTAAATTTTATAAGAGCCTATGGAATTTCTCAAAAAAAGCCTGTTAAAATCACTTTGTTTTTAATCCTAATTATATTCTTTCCTGCCTTGGTAGGAACTTTCTTTCGTGAGCCTGTAGTTATCTATGAAAAAGCAGGATGGTTAGGATTTTTTATCTCACATTTTCTTCGCACCTATCTAGGATTTTGGGGGTCATTAATATTTTTATCTACTATTGTAAGTATAAGTATTTATGCTTTGTTTAGTTATTTATTCTTGGATATCACCTCTCTTTTTCAAGGAGCATTTCTTAAGTTGAAAGTAGTTAGAGAAAAGGTTTTTTCTAGGAAGACCTCTGAGCCCAGGGCAAAGATAAAAACTACTCCTCAGATAAAGATTTATACTCCCCCTTCTTCTAAAAAGAAGGAAGAAGTTATCTCTAAAGAAGAGGAAGTTCATAGAAAGCCTCCTTCTTTGGAGGAAAAAGTTATTGAGAAGGTTCAGGCCAAAAAGATTGAGGACCTAGAGAAACAAACAAAAAAGATTTTCGAACCCTCTAGTTTTCGCCTCCCCCCAATTGAACTTCTTAAACTCCCTCCTAGTTTAGATGCTCGGAAGATGAAAGAAGATATAAAGGAGAATATAAAAAATTTAGAGGAGACCTTAGCCGATTTTGGTGTATCAGCAAAAGTAGTGAGCGTACAAAAAGGCCCAGTAGTAACTCTTTACGAATTAGAGCCTCAGCCTGGAGTGAAGATTACCAAAATTACTACTTTAGCTGATGATATTGCTTTAGCTATGAAGTCTTCCAGTGTGCGGATTGTTGCTCCTATTCCAGGAAGAGGAACAATTGGTGTAGAAGTTCCTAATGAGAAGAAACACATAGTCTATTTAAGAGAAGTTTTAGAAGAGCAGTCATTTGTTTCTTCCCCTTCTAAGTTAACTTTAGCTATTGGTAAAGATGTTAAGGGAGAGCCAGTGATAGCTGACCTAAAGGAGATGCCTCATCTTTTGATTGCAGGAACCACTGGCTCTGGTAAGACGGTATGTGTCAATTCTTTAATTTCTTCTATCCTTTTTAAAGCTAAACCTAACGAAGTCAAATTTATTCTTATTGACCCTAAGATGGTGGAACTGGCTCCTTTCAGTGGAATTCCTCATCTTCTTTCACCTATAATCTATGAGGCAAAAAAAGCATTTGCTGCTCTTAACTGGGCGGTAGAAGAGATGGAGTCAAGGTACCGACTTTTGGCTGAAGAGGGAGTAAGGAATATCACTAGTTATAATGAGAAAGAGTTTCGTCTTCCTTATGTAGTTATTGTTATCGATGAGTTAGCAGATCTGATGAGTGTAGCTAAGGAGAATATTGAGACATCTATTCAAAGATTAGCTCAACTATCTCGGGCAGTAGGTATTCATCTTATTTTGGCAACTCAGCGTCCTTCAGTAGATGTTATTACAGGTGTAATAAAAGCTAACTTTCCTGCGCGTATTTCTTTTAAAGTTTCTTCTAAAGTAGATTCTCGTACTGTTTTAGATATCGTGGGAGCGGAAAAACTCTTAGGAAAAGGAGATTTGCTTTTCCTAAAACCTCAAGCCCCCCGACCTATAAGAGTACAGGGCTCTTACATTGACGATGAGGATATTCAGCGACTAACAGATTTTTTAAGAAACCAAGGAGCACCTGTGTATGAAGAGGAGATTACTAAAGTAAAGAAATCTACAGCTATGCACATAGAAGAAGATGAATTGTTTGAAGAGGCAGTAAGAATTATCCTTACTGCTCGGCAGGCCTCTGCTTCCCTTCTTCAGAGGAGGTTGCGGGTAGGTTATACCAGAGCAGCACGTCTACTTGATCTTATGGAGGAGGCAGGTATAGTAGGGCCTTTCTCGGGAAGTAAAGCAAGAGAAATTTTAGTAGATCCTGATCTCTATCTAAAAGAGAAGGGATTGGTATGAAGGACGAGTTAGCTGCACAACTAAGAGAAGAGAGAAGTAAGTTAGGTCTCACTATTGAAGAGGTTGTAGAAGAAACTAAATTGCATCCTTCAGTAATAAAGGACTTGGAAGCGGGCAACTGGGATAAGATAAATCCTACTTACTTAAAAGGGTTCTTAAAAATCTACTGTTCTTTCTTGGGAGTGAAATTTGATGAGGCAAAGTTTGCTTCTTTCTTCAAAAGGGAAAAGAAAGAGAAAAAACAACCCACTCCTATAGTTACTCCTCCTGCCTCTAAAAAAACTTCTTTCTCTAAAAAAATTTTACTTGGAGGTGTCACCTTTTTTATAATTTTAGTTGTGGTTTTGCTCTTCTTAAGGAAAATTTCTAAAACTCCCCCTTCTCTTCCTTCTTCCAGAGGTAGGCAGATAGTAGTTACTACTACCCCTTCTCCAGATAAAAGCCAACCTCTTTATGTAAGTGTTACTGCAAAAAGAGATTGTTTTGTAGTAGCTAAAGTGGAAGGCAAGATAGTTTTTGAAGGTACCCTTAAGAGGGGGGTAGTAGAGAGCTGGAAAGCTATACATCAGATAGAGTTTAAATTTAGTGATGGTTCAGCGGTGGAGATAGAAGTTAATGGAAAACGCCTTCCCCCTCTGACGAGATTACGTCAGCCCATAAAGAGCTTAAAGATTACTCCTCAAGGAGTATCAGTAGAAAAATAAGCTACCTTGATGAGGAGGACTTTTTCCATCGTTTCTTTAGGATGTTTTCGTAATCGCTATGACTCAGAAGTTATAGCCACTCGCTTTATCAGGAAAGGTTTTGTTTTCCAAAAAAAGATAGATACTCTCCACACCCTTATTATTAACACTTGTGGGTTTATAAAAGAAGCTAAGCAGGAGTCTATAGCGGCGATAGAGGAGGCAGTAAGGTTAAAAAAAAGAGGAAGGATAAAAAATCTTATAGTGCGAGGTTGTTTGGTGGTACGCTATCGAGATACGTTAAAAAAGTTCTTTCCTCAGGTAGATAGATGGGAAAATTTAGTAGGTATTCCTTCCTGTCTAAGACAGAAAAGATTTGGCCCTCGTCACTTAGATTTCTTAAAAATTTCTGAAGGTTGTTCCAATAACTGCAGTTACTGTGCTATCCCCCTCATAAAGGGACCACACAGAAGTAGAGACGTTGAAGATATTTTAAAAGAGGTGGAATTTTTAGATAGAAGGGGAGTAAAGGAACTTAACATTGTAGGTCAAGATATAACCAGCTGGGGTAAAGACTTTAATCCTTCTAAGGATTTAGTTTATCTCTTAATAAGAATTCTAAAAAAGAGTAAGAATATAAGGTGGATACGCCTACTTTACACCCATCCCAAACATCTTTCTTCTTCTTTAATTGACCTTATTGCTCACGAGGAAAGACTGTGTAAATACATAGATTTGCCAATTCAACATATAAGTGATAGAATTCTAAAGTTGATGAATAGGGGAGTGACAAAAAGAGAAATAATTCTTCTTATAAATAAAATAAGAAAAAAGATTCCTCAAATATTTTTGAGAACCTCTATAATTGTAGGCTTTCCTTCCGAGACGGAGGAAGAATTTAAAGAGCTTATGGATTTTGTTGCTCGAGTAAAGTTTGAAAGATTAGGGGCTTTTCTGTATTCTCGAGAAGAGAATACTCCTGCTTACTCTTTTACTGGCCACCTACATTATAAGCGGAAATTAAGAAGATACCGACTACTTATGGAACTTCAGAGAGAAATCTCTTTAGAAGTTAATAGAAAGTTTTTAGGTAAGAGAGGAGAAGTTTTGGTAGATGAGGAGGCACAAGACACTTACTTAGCTCGCACACAATTTAGTTGTTACGAAATCGATGGAGTAGTGTATATAGGAAAGAGTAAAGATAAAAGGATAAGGGTTGGAGATTTTTATCACAGCAAAATTATTGATGCTTATGAGTACGATTTAGTAGGAGAATGAATTTAGCTAACCAACTTACCTTTTTAAGAATTATCCTTTCTTTTCTCTGTGTAGGTTTAACTTTAAAAGATACCTTCCTTTCTTTGATTATAGCTTTTTTTACATTCGTAGTAGCTTCTCTTACAGATTACCTTGATGGTTTTATAGCACGCAGGAAAAATCTAGTTTCTGATTTAGGTAAGCTTCTTGATCCTGTCGCTGATAAAATTCTTGTCATAGGTGTCTTTCTTGCCTTTTTAGAGTTAGGGGTGGTTAATACCTGGATGGTAGTAGTGATTATGCTAAGAGAATTTGTTGTTACAGGGATTAGATTTTTGGGATTAAACAGGGGGGTAGTGTTAGAAGCAAAAAAATTTGGTAAAAATAAAACATTCTCTCAAATTTTGGGGATAGTGATTATTTATCTAATTCTTATTTTAGAGAAAGCTTACCCCAAAAATTATATAGTTAGAATACTTTCTGGCCAATTTATCCCTCTTCTTATGTGGTATATTGTAGGAGTTACTCTTTTTTCTGGAGTGTACTACTTATGGGCAAACAGAAGACTTATAAGAACTTTTTAAAAGTTACAGTAATACTTCTTTCTACCCTATTTGGTATAGGCTATCTTCCTATCTTAGGGGGTACATTTGCTTCTTTGGCAGGAGTTTTTACATTTATTCTTTTTTTTAAAAGCAATCTTTCATTTTTCCTCTTTACCCTCATAACTATTTTTATAAGCTTCCCTCTCTCTAGTTGGGGAGAAAGGATTTTTGAAAAGAAAGATGCTAAAGAAATTGTAATTGATGATTTCTCAGGGATGCTTATAAGCTTACTCTTCTTACCTAAAAAGGGGCCATTCATCTTTTTGGCTTTTTTGCTTTTCAGATTATTTGATTTTTTAAAGATATATCCTGCGAATAAGTTAGAGAAATTAAAAGGGGGGCTCGGTATTGTGGGAGATGATTTGTGTGCAGGAATATATACAAATATTTTCCTTCACGTTTTTAAATTTATCTTAAAGATTTCCTCATAGATTGGCCCTCGAGATGTTAAGATACTTTTAAAAAAGACGATTTCTCTAATGAAGAAACTTCTTTCTATTTTTATGTTTTTAATTCGTCTAAACAAACAATCTAGGTTCTTTTTGCTCCTAAAACGCGCTATAGTAATGTGAGATTTAAATCTTTCTTCCTTTTTAAAGCCAATTTCTTCTAATTTTTCTTCTAAAGTTAGCGAAATACTTCTTAAATAATCCTCTTGGTCCGTAGAAATAAAAAATACACGAGGTTTTTTTTCATTGGGGAAGAAGCCAAACTCTTTTAGATTTACATTGACAGAAGAAAAATTAGTTCCTATATTTTCTAAGATTTCTTTAACCTTACTGACAACTGCTTCTTGTATTTCTCCTAGAAACTTAAGGGTTATATGAAGATTGGTTGGTTCTACCCATTTCGCATCTAGATGGCAGTCTTTTAGCTTATCTTGGGTTTCTGCTATACTCTCTTTTATTTCCAAAGGTAAAGGAAAAGCGATAAAAGTTCTCATTCTAAATTATTTAGGATAAATTCTATTAAGGCATAGCTAGCCTTTCTTCTAATTTCTTCTCGTGAGCCAGAAACTTTTTTTCTTTTAGTTACTGTTTTTATACCTTTAGTTAAACCTAAATACACTACTCCTCGCATTCCTTTCTTTGCTTTAGGTCCAGCAAAACCAACAATAGAAGCTCCTAAGTCTGTACCAAGCATACTTTTTACTTTTTTAGACAAAATCTTAGCTATTTTTTCTGATACACCCTGGGTAGGGTTTAGGATAGTATAAGGGATATTAAACAATTTGTGTTTTGCCTGTAGAGAATAGGCTACTACTCCTAATTTAAAAAATTTTGAGCTACCAGGAATTTTAGTAAGAAGATAAGAGAGGTAACCTCCACTCATTGATTCTGCTACTGCTATGGTTTTCTTTCTTTTTTTAAGATAATTTACTAGAATTTTTAGCTTTTCCATCTTCGTAAATATTTTACCAAAGAGTAAATTCTTTTTAATTTTTTTCTTTATTTTTTACTAATTTATGTTAGTATAGATTTTCCTGCAAGACAACTAAAAATGCCTGAATATGTTCTTCAAGTAAAAAATCTAACTGTCCAAGCCAACCAGAAGGTAATTTTAAAAGACATAAACTTGGATATAGAGAAGAATTCTACGGTTATTCTTTTTGGACCTAACGGAAGCGGAAAGTCTGCTCTTATTAAGACAATTGTTGGGATAAGTGGGTATAAAATAGTAAAGGGAGATATTTTCTTTGAAGGGAAGAGTATTAAGGACTTACCTATTCATGAGAGAGCTAGACTAGGAATAGGGATTATGTTTCAGCATTCTCCAAAAGTAAGGGGGGTAAGGTTAGAGCAGATTGCTCACTTTTTGACTTCCCAGGAGGAGAAGATAAAGAGTTTGGCGTCTCAGCTTCATCTAGATAAGATATTTCACCGTGAGCTTAACTTTGATTTTTCTGGGGGAGAGATGAAACGTTCTGAGTTATTTCAGATAATCCTTCAACAGCCTAAACTTCTTCTCCTTGACGAACCAGAGTCAGGTGTGGATTTAGAAAATATCTCTCTTATGGGGAGTATTTTAGATTCCTTCCTTAAAGAACAGAAACCAGCTTCTTTAATTATCACACATACTGGCTACATCCTTGATTACATCCAAGCTACTACAGGATGGGTAATGATAGATGGGGCTATTCACTGTATAGGCCATCCTCGAGAGATTTTTGAAACTATAAGAAAGTTTGGTTATGAAAGGTATAGAAAGTGTCTATGAGAAACTTAGATAAAAAATTAGATGAAAAAGAGATTCAATCCTTAGCTAACGCAGGGTTAGATATTAGTGAGAAGGAACGCATAGCTTCTTTCCTCCAGAGCGATGATGAAATTTTAATATCCAAAACTTTGAACCCTGGAGTAGAGATACTCCCTATTGAGGAAGCATTAGAAAAGTATCCTTGGAGTAGTAAGTTTTATGGTAAATCTTTTCAAATTCTAGAAAAAGATTTTCCTAAAGATACTAAGGGAGGATACTTTATCTGGGTTAAAAAAGGAGTACATACTTACTTTCCTATTCAGGCTTGTCTTTTTTTGAAGAAAAGAAAGTTTTTTCAGAAAGTTCATAATCTAATTATTGCTGAAGAAGGAGCTAAAGTCTACATTATTACAGGTTGTACCGTTTCCTATGCTTCCCAAGAGCCCCATCATTTAGGAATTTCTGAATTTTTTGCTAAAAAAGGAGCCTACATTAACTTTACTATGATTCACTCTTGGAAAGAGGATACTATGGTAGAACCCGAAAGCATTGCTATCTTAGAGGAGGGAGCTACTTTTTTATCTAATTACATATGTTTACATCCTGTGCGTAAAGTTAGTATGTATCCTACCGCAGTTCTTTTAGGAAGCAATTCCAAAGCTAGATTTACTTCTCTCCTTTTAGCTAGCAGGGATTCCTTCCAAGATATAGGTTCAAGAGTTATCTTTAGAGCTCCTCAAACTTCTGCAGAGGTTATCTCTCGAGGGGTAAGTACAGGAGGAAAGATTATTGCCCGTGGACATCTTAAAGCAGAGAGTCCTCAAGTCAAGGCTCATTTAGAATGTCGAGGACTTCTTCTTTCTTCTCAAGGAGTAATTCATGCTATTCCTGAATTGGAGACAAATTATCAAGATGTAGATATCTCTCATGAAGCAGCTATTGGTAAAATTAGCAAAGATGAAATTGAATACCTAGCTTCTAGGGGATTATCTAGAGAAGAAGCTACTGGGGTGATTATTCGTGGGTTTATGGATACAGAGATTCTTTCTTTACCCCAGGTTTTAAAGAAAGAGATAGATAATCTTACCGATCAGACAGTTAAGAAAGGTTTTTAATTTAGGAGTTAATTGTTATCTATGCTAAAAACCCCTGTTTATCCCAGACACTGCGAGAAGACTTCCAAGATTGTTAACTTTAGCGGTTGGGCACTCCCCTTAGAGTATGAGAGTATTCTTAAAGAAGCAAGATGCGCTCGCACTAACTGTGTGTTATTTGATATATCTCACATGGGTAGATTTATCATTGAAGGAGAGGGAAGAGAAAATTTTCTTCAGAAACTTACTACTAATGATATTTCTAAACTAAAAACATTTTCTCTTCAGTATAATCTTTTTACTACACCTGAGGGTACAATAATTGATGATTTTATAGTTTACAACTTGGGTGATAAGTTTTTATGTGTAGTTAACGCTTCTAATCGAGAGAAGGACTTCAGATGGCTTAAAAGTAATAGTCAAAGAGTAGTAATTAAGGATGAAACCTTTAATACTGCCTTCTTTTCCTTACAAGGACCTTTGGCTTGGAAAGTGATGCAGAAGGTAGTTGGAGATTCTCTAAGTGAGCTTAGATATATGCATTTTTTAACCAAGAAAGTAGATGGGATTGATTTAATTATTTCTCGAAGTGGATATACGGGAGAAGATGGATTTGAGATATATCTACCTAAAGAGAGAGCTATTCCCTTCTGGGATTTGATTATGGAGAAGGGGAAAGAATTTGGTCTTACTTTAGCAGGTTTGGGCTCAAGAGATATTTTACGGATAGAAGCAGGTTATCCTCTTTACGGAAATGATATAAGTGAATCTACCAATCCTTTTCAAGCTTCTCTAGATTGGGTAGTAAAGCTAAAGAGTAAGGATTTTGTGGGTAAAGAGAGTCTGGTAAAAATTTTGCAGGAGGGAATAAAAAGAAAGAGGGTAGGATTTATTATGCAGGAAAGAGGGTTTCCTCGTAAAGGCTATCCTATCTTTGATTCTTCTCAAGAGATGATTGGAGAGGTAACTAGTGGAGCTTACTCTCCTAACTTAGATGTTTTTATAGGGATGGGGTATATAAAGACTGAATTTGCCTGCAGTGGTACCCCTATAAAGGTAAAAGTAAGAGATAAATTCTATCGAGGGGAAGTAAAGGACTTACCATTCATTAAGTATAAGTATTATCGATAGAGGAGGTAGTGATGGCGGATAGATTTTTTACTAAAACCCATGAGTGGGTAAGGTTAGAGGATGATAGTGCCTTTATAGGAATTACTGATTATGCACAAAAAGAGTTAGGAGATATAGTATTTGTGGAGTTACCTTCGGTGGGAGAGAAACTTACTCAGTTTTCTCGCTTTGGTACAATAGAATCTACCAAAGCAGCTAGTGAGTTATATTCTCCTCTTAGTGGGGAGGTGACTGAAGTAAATAATGATTTAGTTAACCACCCTGAGTGGGTAAATCAAGACCCCTACGGCAAAGGATGGATGGTAAAGATAAAGGTAGATAACAGAGATGAGATAGCTAACCTTTTAGATGAGGCTACCTATAAAAATCTAATAGAAAAAGAAGCTTAAATATGCCTTATATCCTTAATACTCCTTCCCAAATTAAAGAAATGTTAGAAGTAGTGGGTTTGCACTCTTTAGAAGAGCTTTTTTCTCATCTTCCTCCTTCAGTAAGGATTAAAGGGCACCTTTCTTTGCCTTCAGGGTTAAGTGAGGAGGAACTAATCCGGGTAGTTAAAAGACTGGCTAAAAAGAATAAGTCTCTCAGTAATTTCAATTCTTTCTTAGGAGGGGGAATTTACCCTCACTATATCCCTTCTCCTTTAAATCACCTTATAGGGAGGGCAGAGTTTTACACTGCTTATACTCCCTACCAGGCAGAGGCTTCTCAAGGTATTTTACAGGCTATTTTTGAGTACCAAACCTACATATGTCTTTTGACAGGAATGGAGGTCAGCAATGCTTCTCTCTATGACGGAGCTACTAGCTTAGCAGAAGCAGTGCTTATGAGTTTGCGTATTAAGAAAAGAAGTAAAGTTTTAGTTTGCGAGAGTATTCATCCGGAGTACCGAGCTACCCTGCGTACCTATCTTAAAGGTTTTGATTTCTTAGTAGAAGAGATTAAGTTTAACCGCTATGGATTTTTGGATTTGGATATTCTTAAAGAAAAAATAGACGATGAGGTAGCTTGCTTATGTATCCAGAGCCCTAACTTTTTTGGATTAATTGAAGATTTAGAAAGTATAAGCGAGGTAGTAAAGGGGAAGGAAATTTTAGTTATTTTAGTAACCAATCCTGTATCTTTAGCTATCCTTAAAGAACCTGCTAAGTTAGGGGTTGATATCGTCTGTGGGGAAGGTCAAATTTTAGGAAGAGCTTGTGCTTGGGGAGGAGAAACCTTTGGCTGGCTTGCTACTAAAAGAGATTACTTAAGGCAGCTCCCTGGCAGAATCGTGGGAAAAACTATTGATCGAGAAGGGAAAGAAAGTTTTTGCCTTACCCTTCAAACGAGAGAGCAGCATATACGGAGAGAGAAGGCTACTAGTAATATCTGCTCTATTCATTCCTTGAATGCTATAGCAGGAGCAATTTACCTTTCTTTATTAGGGAAGGAAGGGTTAAAAAAAGTCGCTTTATACTCTTTAAATTTAGCTCATTACTTTTATCAGTGCTTACAGGATATAAAAGAGATTAAATTAGTTTTCCCTTCGTCGTTCTTTAATGAATTTGTTTGGCAGGTAAACGACTCTTACCAGGTATGGGAGGCTCTTTACCGTAAGAATATTATTCCCGGACTAATTTTAGAGAAATTTTATCCTCAACTTAAAGATTGCATCTTAAGCTCATGTACTGAGATAAAAACCAAAGAAGAGATAGATGATTTTGTAAGGTGTTTAAAGGAAGTAATTAGATGAAAGAGAAAATTATTTTTCAAAAATCTCAAAAGGGAAGATTTACTGATTACGTAACTAATCCGCAGATTTCTATTTTTCCACCTTCCCATTTTATACCTCAAAAGTTGTTAAGAGAAGATTTAAATTTACCCTCTCTGGGAGAGGGAGAGGTAGTAAGACATTATACCAACCTTTCTAGGTTGAATTACTGTGTAGATACAAATTTTTATCCTCTTGGTTCCTGTACAATGAAGTATAACCCTAAGGTTAATGAAGACTTAGCTAATTTAGAGGAGTTTCTCCATATTCATCCTTATCAGAAGGAGGAGGATATTCAAGGAACTTTAGAACTCCTCTATAATCTAGAGAAACTATTATGTGAGATTACGGGAATGGAGCGATTTAGCTTCCAGCCTAGTGCAGGAGCGCATGGAGAACTAACCGGCATGCTTATAGTTAAAGCCTTTCATTCTCTAAAAAGGGAGAAGCGATTTAAAGTAATTATCCCCGATTCTTCCCACGGCACAAATCCTGCCACTGCAAGTATGTGTGGGTATCAAGTAGTGGTGGTAGAGAGTACGAAAGAAGGGCTGGTGGATATAGATAAGTTAAGGAAATTAATGGATTCATCCACCGCAGGTATAATGCTTACTTGTCCTAATACCTTAGGTATATTTGAGGAGAAGATTTTAGATATCAGAGAAATCGTCCATCGTCAGGGAGGCCTACTTTATTACGACGGAGCAAATTTTAATGCTCTCTTAGGAATAACCAAGCCTTCTCTTATGGGATTTGATATTGTTCATCTTAACCTCCATAAAACGTTTTCTACACCTCATGGGAGCGGAGGTCCAGGAGCAGGAGCAGTAGGGGTAAGAAAAGACCTTGTTCCTTTTTTACCTGTGCCTTTGGTAGATAAGAAAAACGATTACTACTATCTAAATTATGACTTGAAACACTCCATTGGCAAGGTGCGTTCTTTCTACGGAAATTTTCCTGTATTGGTAAAAACTTACGCTTATCTTTTACGATTGGGCAAAGAAGGTTTAGTTAGGGTGGCACATAATTCTGTTCTAAATGCTAACTACATCAGAGAGAAACTAAGGGATAATTACCAGCTAGCTTCTTCCAAGAGATGTATGCATGAGGTGGTTTTTTCTTGTAAAGATAAAAAGGAAGAGTATGGAGTTACTGCTTTAGATCTTGCTAAGCGACTTCTTGATTATGGAATTCATCCTCCTACTATGTATTTTCCTCTCGTAGTTAAAGAAGCTCTAATGATTGAACCCACCGAAACAGAGAGTAAAGAGACCTTAGATTATTTTATTGAGGTTATGAAGAGGATAGATCAGGAAGCTAAGACCAAACCTTCTGTTTTAAAAGATGCTCCCCATACCACTTTTACTAAGAGAGTAGATGAAGTTTCCGCTGCTCGTAATCCAGTTTTAAAATGGGAAGAATATGGCGAGTAATTCTAGATGGTAACCTTTCTGGTTACTATAATATGGCTTGTGATGAAGCTCTCCTTAATCTCTATTCCCAAAAAAGAATTCCTGTTTTAAGAATTTATGGTTGGTCCCAACCCTCCGTGAGTTTGGGTTACTTTCAGAGAGTAGAGGAGGTATTAAATTTAAGAGAGATAGAAAAAGAAAATATTTCTATAGTAAGAAGAATAACAGGAGGAGGAGCAATCCTTCATCATCAAGAGATAACCTATAGCTTAATTTTAAGTAGAGAGGATTTATCTCTTCCTTTTTCTGTTAAACAATCTTATTCCATTCTTACTTCCTTTATAGTGGAATTTTATCGAAGTATAGGACTTAAACCTTCTTTTGCTTACCAGGTATCTTCGCCCACAAAAAAGTTTGATAATTTTTGTTTTTCTTCCTGGGAGTATTTTGATATAGTGATTAAAGGAAAAAAAATAGGGGGCAATGCCCAGAAGAGAAGAAAAGACCTTATCTTTCAACATGGCAGCATCCCTTTAAAGGTAAACTTCCCTTTAATTAAAAGGTTATTTAAAAATATCCCACAGGATATTCAAGAAAAGACACAAGGATTAAGTTATTTTCTCCATCATTTAAATATTTTTGAGTTGAGAGAGAAGTTAATTTCCTCATTTAAGAATACCTTCAAGATAACTCTTTATCGAGACAAGCTAAGTACTCAAGAGGAAGAGGAAGTAGAGGCTCTCCTTAACCTTAAGTATACTTGCGAAAGCTGGAATTTTAATAGGAATGAAAAAACCTCCTTGGTTAAATAAAAAAGTTAATTTATCTCTATGCAGAAATTTAAAGGTTCTATTTAAGGATTTAGGTCTCTATACGGTTTGCCAAGAGGCTCGTTGTCCCAATATATCTGAATGTTTTTCTAAAGGTGTAGCAACGTTTATGATTTTAGGAAACATTTGCACCCGTAACTGTAGATTTTGCGCTATTACTAAAGGGATTCCTAAAAAAGTTAATTTTAAAGAGCCCGAGTTAGTGAAGATAGCAGTAGAGAAGTTAAAGCTAAGCTATGTGGTAATTACCTCTCCTACTCGGGATGATCTACCTGATGGAGGAGCCACTCTTTTTTATCTTACTGTGAAGGAGCTAAAGACACTTACTTCTTTAAAAGTGGAAGTACTTATTCCTGACTTTGCAGGTAATCTATCTTCTCTGGAGAAGGTATTAAGAGCATATCCTGATGTAGTTTCTCATAATATCGAGACTGTTGCTTCTCTTTATCCTTACTTAAGAAGTAAAGCTGATTATACTCGTTCTCTAAGAGTATTAAGATTTATAAAAGATTTTGATAAGAGAATTTTTACTAAATCAGGAATTATGTTAGGATTAGGAGAAAAAGATGAGGAGGTAGAAAAGACTTTAAAAGATTTAAAAGAGGCAGGATGCGATTTCCTAAGTATTGGTCAATACCTACCTCCTTCTAGAGATAGTTGGACTCTTAAAGAGTATGTTCCTATCCAGAAGTTTTTTTACTGGGAAAGAGTAGCTTTAAAAATGGGTTTTAAGAAAGTTTTAAGTTCCCCTTATGTGAGAAGTTCTTATTTAGCCCACACCTATACCTTAACCTATGAAGGCAACGCTTAAAGAGGGTTTTTTGTTGAGCCTTAACTATGAAGAGCTACTATCTTCTCTTTTTTCCTATAGATTTTTAATTCATTAATGAATTTTGGAGGCAAAGATTAAAAATCCAGTATGGGAAGGAATTTTTTGTTCAGGACGAGTCTTGCCTCTTCTTACTAAAATTCTCCTTAGAAGTACTTCCATAGTTTCTATGTGTACGAATCCTTTTTCTTCTAAAGTAAATACTGTCTGGGTAACCTGTTCAAAAGTAGGACAGATAGTAGCTAGCCGGTGACCACTTTTTAAAGATTTATAAGCAGCCCCAATCAACTCCCAAGGGCTACCGATATCAATCATTATAAAATCCACATTCTTTTCCTCAAACTCATCTATCACTTCTCGGTGTTTAAATTCTACCCAGGAAGATAATCCATTCTTTTCTAAGTTGGCTTTAGCGTTATCTAAAAATTCTTTATTTTTTTCATAGCTGTATACCTTACCATTAGGTCTTACAAAATTTGCTAAGGCAGTAGTTAGAGATCCGCTTCCTGTGCCGACCTCTATAACTTTTGCTCCAGGAAAGAGTGTAGCTTTAGTAAGAATTATTCCTAAGTCTTTAGGGTAAATGATTTGCGTTTTACGTTTCACCTTCATCGTTAGTTCGTAGAGAGTAGGTTTCAAGACAAAAAATCTTTCTCTTAAATTTGTTTCTACACTATCTCCGTAGGTTTTTCCTACAAGTTTTTCTAATTCGATTATTCCTTTGTCGGTATGGAATTTTTTACTTTCTACTTTAAGTAAGTAGTTCCTTTTTTCATCTTTATAAAGAAGCACTAAGTCACCTATCTTTATCATATCAAATAAATATACCATCTTATTGATAAACTTTCAATTTGTAAAACAACTGGAGTTTCCTACCTATGAAATGGATAATTTACAACGGGATTTCTCACCTTAAAAGAGCATTGAAAACATTAGATTTCCAAAATTTTGGGGAAGTCTTTGCTCATTTTTCAACCCAAATTTTTCATTACCTGCCCGCCGATACTTACATATACTTTTAGCAGGCGGGGAAAAATTTGTCTAA
>QNCE01000018.1 GCA_003644405.1 Candidatus Omnitrophota bacterium
CAACCTTTTACGAGAAAAAGAAAAGGAGGTCGCCACCTTAAAAGATAAGTTAGAAGAGCTAGATACCCTTAAGAAGAAGCTAAATGAAGCTAGGAAGGAAAAGGATGCGCTTTCTAAGATGCTTAAGGAAAAAGAAAGAAATATGGATAACTATGCCTCACAGATTGAGGAACTAAAAAAAGCATTAAAGGGAGCTAACAAAAAGATAGAAAACTTTGCCAACCTTCTAAAAGAAAAGAAAAAGGAAATCGCTAGCTTAAAAGAGAAATTAAAAGAGTTAGATACCCTTAAAGAGGAGTTAGAAGAGGTAAAGAAAGCAAAAGAAAAACTCTCTCAGGATATGAAAGAAAAAGAAAAAATTATAAGTAACTATACATCTCAGATTAAGGAGTTAAAGAAAACATTAAAAGAAATGAATATTCTTAAGAAGAATCTAGATGAAGCTAGAAAGGAAAAGGATGTGCTTTCTAAGAAGCTGAAAAAGAAAGAAAAAAGTATAACCGGCTATATCTCTCAAATTGAAAAGCTAAAGAAAGACTTAGAGAGTGCTGCTCAGGAGATAAAAGAAACAACCAATCTTCTGAAAGAAAAAGAAAGAGAAATCACTACTTTAAAACAAGAAGTGAAGGAAATAGCTACTCTTAGAAAAAAACTGGAAGAGGCGAGAAGAAAAGCTCCTGATCAAAAAGAAAAAATATCCTATCTTACCCAACGTTTAAAAAGTTTAGAGGAAGAAAACGATGCTCTCCTTAAAGCCATCGAAGATAAACAGACGAAGTTTAACAAAGAAAGAAATGATCTTCTAGAAAAATTAAAAGATAAGGATACACAGATACAAAGACTAAAAGAAACAATCCAAAGGATTATTCAACGCATAGAAGAACTCTCCTTTTAAACTTAAGAGCCTATCCGTGTTTAAATTCTTCCACCCCCAAAACTCAGATACGAAAGAAAAAATCTATGAAGGGGTCTTCAAACTTTTTAGAAATCTTCTTATAGTAGAAACTAAGGTAAATAAAGATTATTCCTGTAAAGATTAAAATCAGAGCCACAATTAAAGAAAGTAGAGGGGGATAAATTGCGATTACAATACCTGCTAAAATCAAAATAATCCCTAAAACCATAAAACCTCCTTCCTTATACTTTTAAGGGATAAAGAGAATATTTTTTAAGGAACTCCTCCATATCTTGAGGTAAATTAATTTTAAAACTAATTCTTCTTCTCATTACAGGATGGACGAAACTAATAAAAAATGCATGCAGGGCTAATCGATTAAAATTTACTTTTCTTCCTAAAACATAGAAATCACGCCTGAAAGCATACTTATCTTCTCCTAAAATAGGATGCCCTATATGAGCAAGTTGGATTCTCAACTGATTAGTTCTCCCTGTAATAGGCTTTAACTTCACCACTGTAAAGTAATCGGACCTCTTCATCACTTTATAGATAGTAATTGCTTCTTTTGGTTTTTCTCCGAAAATCTTCCCTTCTTTATCTAGAATATAACCTTTTAGAAAACCTCCTCTTTTAGATAACTTCCCTCTCACAAAGGCAATATACCGTTTCTCTACCTTGCGCCTACGAAATTCCTCAGCGATCACTTTCTGTACGGATTTATTCTTAGCATAAATAATTAAACCTGTAGTTTCCCTATCAAGTCTATGGCAAGGGAAAATCCTTTTTCCTAGTTTCTCTTGTAAGAGAGTAGTTAAAGTAATTTTCTCTCCTTTGGGAGTAGGCTGAATTAGAAGCTTAGCTATCTTGTTTACAACCAATAGATGGGTATCTTGGAACACAATCTCGAAGGGTTTCTTCATCTAAAAATATCAATTACCTCTTTCTGTAGTTCTCTTTTTAAAATTTTACCTGAGGGACTTTTAGGAAAAGAATCCTTGAAAATCACTTTTAAAGGAACTTTATAAGAGGCTAAATTAGCCCTTAAATATTCTAAAATCTCTTGAGTAGAAAGGTTTTTTTCTTTTTTTACTATAAATACTAAAGGAACTTCTCCCCGTCGGGAATGAGGAACACCTACGCAAGCTACTTCTTTTACCTTAGGATGCTTGTAAAGAAGGTTCTCAATCTCCTTAGGATAAACATTAAGCCCTCTTACATTTATCATCTCTTTTATTCGGCCCATGATATAAATATACCCTTCATCATCAAGCTTAGCTATATCTCCTGTATGAAGCCATCCCTCTCTTAAAACTTGTTTGGTTTCCTCCTCTAGTTTATAATAACCTTTCATTATATTATCCCCTTTTATTAAAAGCTCACCTATTTGATTAGGGGGAAGAGGTCTACCTCCTTTGTCTACAACTTTAACTTGAACCGAAGGTAAAGGTAATCCCACGGATCCAGGTATTCTTTTTCCTTTCAAGGGATTAAGAGAAACTACCGGAGAAGCCTCAGTAAGGCCATATCCTTCCAATAGAGGAATCCTGAATTTACTCTCAAATTTTTTTAAAACATAAGAAGGCAGGGATGCTGCTCCAGAAATACAAAGTCTTACCGGATTCAAAAGATAACTTAAGAAGAGTTTATACTTAGGAATTTTTAATTCACTCAAGATATTAAACACAGAAGGGATACCCACAAATATTGTTATTCTATTTTTGAAAATTGCTCTTATTACTCTCTTAAAGGGTCTTACCGCCCGCGTAATTACTATTTTTGCTCCACAAGATAAAGGAAGAAGCATACATACGGTAGAAGCGAAAGAGTGAAACAAAGGAAGAATACAGATGAAGCAATCTCTTTTTGTTATTTTTATCACTTCTCCACATCCCCTAATATTAGAGAGTAAATTTTTGTGTGTAAGAAGTGTTCCCTTGGGTCTTCCTGTAGTACCTGAAGTATATATGATTTCGGCTATATCCTCCGGGTGTATAGGAATTTCCTTTTTTAGCGGCTCCCTAGTATTTACTAAACTATAAAAATCCAAAATATTACTCTGGTGTTTAGAAGAAGAAACACAGATAATAAATTTTAATGAGTCTAGACGCCAGAGAATATTTTCAGCCTCCTCTAATTTGTCTATAGAAGTAATAAGGACCTTTGTTCCAGAATCCTCAATTACAAATTTTGCTTCCTCTCTTTTAAACATACTGTTTATAGGACAGACTATCCCTCCTGCTATAATGATCCCAAAGAAAGAGTATACAAATTCAGGCACATTAGGTAACCAGATACATACTTTATCTGATTTACCTATCCCTAAATTTGAAAGGACTTGAGCTACTCTTTGAGAAGTATCTAAAACCTGAGAGTAACTAACTTTTCTTCTGCCAAATACTAAGGCAATCCTTTTACCATACTTAGAGGCGTTCTTTTCTAACATCTCTCTTAAATTAGAAAAATTAGCTATTTTCTTTCTCATAATGATTCAGGAATAATTATAGAAGAAGGTCTAAGATAACTTACTTTACCTCTAAATGGGGGAGCAATAATCTCTATGCGAGAATTAAATTTCCTTTTAACTAATCCTAAAGCTAAAGTAGTAAACTCTCTATCTAAGAGACCTATCACCATATTAGAAGAAAAGTAAGAAGAACGAACCTTAAAAGATAAAGAATGTGCTTTTTTAAAATATGCTCTAAAAAGTTTTAGTCGAAATTCAGCTCTTTCTCTTTTTGACTTCCTTTTTACCTTCACTGATTTCTTCAGAGTATATAAAGTGATAGAACTCTTGGAAAAATTGTCCAAAATATAACTTAACTCTCTCCTTTTAGTAATAGCAATAATTACCTCTGGACTTATTAGTCTAATTTTAAGAACTTTAAGAGACTGAGCTGCTATAGGACGAATGTACCCTGTAGTATTTATTACAATAAATTCTGCTTGTTTAAGAGCCTTCTCTAATACTATCTTAGTAGAAGCTAAATGAAAAATTTCTACTCCTGCAGGAGAAAGAGAACCTACAAAATCTATTATGTCGGGGATAATTAAACTCGAAGATGAGGATATCTTATCTCCTCTAGTGAAAACTTTAAAGCTTACACATCCTGGTGGACCCACTGCAGATTGTCCTAAGTCGGTACAGAGAAACCCTATCTTCCTGTGGTATTTTAAGGCCTCTTTTATCAAACTAAATGCTAGATAAGTCTTACCCGTATCTACGTCTCCTAGAATAAGAACCTTACACTTCTGTTTCTTAAGGAAAGAAAAACGCACCCCTTCTCTATTATTTATAATTTAGCTGCCACAGATATGGGAAAAACATCCTCCAGCATACCCCTGAACTACTTCTACAGGTTCATTCTCTCTAGAACCTAAAGTTAACACTTGGTCTTTTCTGCTTCCGTAACGGTAAACTGTAATGCCCTTTAACTTAAACTGATAAGCTTTAAGATAGATTGCTTTTACATCTTCGGGGCTAGCATGGGAGGGAAGGTTTATTGTTTTAGAAACTGCGTTATCTACAAATTTTTGAAAGGCAGCTTGAATTTTGAGGTGGTCTAAAGGAGAAATGTCAAAAGTAGTAAGAAAAATTCTCTTTAAAAGATGAGGGACCTTTGCTTCTTTTAAACTGGCCAATCCGTGAATGCGATACATAAGCTCTTTAGAATAAATACCCTCTTCTCTAGCCACTTCTTCCACTAAGGGATTAATCTCTAGTAATTTAGCTCCTCCTAAAACATTCCTTACGAAGCTTAATGCAAATAGAGGCTCAATCCCTGAAGAACAGCCAGCAATAATACTGATTGTACCTGTGGGAGCAATACTATTTAAAGTAGCATTTCTTAATCTTAAATTTTTCTTTCTGTAGATAGAAAGCCTCCAGTTAGAAAATACCCCTCTTTCCTTAGCTAATTGAGAAGATGCCTCTAAAGAAACACCTCTTATGAACCTCATAAGCTTAGTAGAAAAATCTACTGCTTCTTTGGAAGCATAAGGTATCCGGAGTTTTACCAGAGCATCAGCAAAACCCATCACACCCAACCCAACTTTTCTATTTTTAATAGTAATCTCTTTAATTTCTTTAAGGGGGTAATTGTTTACCTCAATTACATTATCCAAAAATCTTATCCCTAAATGGATGACCTCTTTAAGTCTTGCCCAATCCATTTTTTTATCTTTTACAAATTTAGAAAGATTTATAGACCCTAAGTTGCAAGACTCATAATTCAAGAGAGGAACTTCTCCGCAAGGGTTAGTGGCTCCAATTTTTCCTAAACTTTTTAAAGGATGAGCTCTATTAATAGTATCTAAAAATACTAGCCCTGGATCTCCACACTTGTAAGCAGAAAATGTTATAGCAGAAAAAAGTTCCTTAGCTTTTATTTTTCTTACACACTTTTTAGTGCGGGGATTAATAAGTTCAAATTTTTTATTATATTTTAAAGCATCCATAAACTTATTGGTAACTCCGCAAGAAAGATTAAAATTAGAGAAGGATACACCGTCTAACTTTGCCTCTACAAATTCCACTATATCAGGATGATCTATCCTTAAAACTGCCATGTTAGCGCCTCTACGTCTCCCTCCCTGAACGATAACCGATGTAGCAGTATCAAATATTCTCATAAATGATACCGGCCCAGAGGACCTCCCTTTAGTAGAGAAAACGCAATCTCCCTGTGGTCTAAGAAAAGAAAAATCAAAGCCTGTCCCTCCTCCTGTTTTATGGATGATCCCCATTGCTTTTAACGAATCGAAAATTTCCTCCATAGAATCACCTACAGGTAAAACAAAACAAGCAGAGAGTTGTCCTACCCCAGTTCCTGCATTCATCAAAGTGGGGGAATTAGGAAGGAACTCTAAATTAACCATAGTATTATAAAATTTCTCCTGTATTAACTCCTCTTTGCTGGAATCAAAATTTCTTTCTGCGCTAGCCACAAATTTAGCTACTCGCTCAAATAGCTGCTTAGGAGTTTCTATCACTCTTTGGTTTTTGTCTCTCAACAGATATCTATCTCTTAAAACTTCTATAGCATTTAAAGATAACTTAAGCTCATCTTTTACGCCAAGCTTACTTTTAATTAATCTCACCTCTTGACGATACCTCCTGTAAAGGATATAGGCTTTTGCTACCTCCGTATAACCTAATCTCATAAGAGCTTCTTCAACAATATCCTGAATTTTTTCTATCTCAATAAAGCTTTTTCTGTACCGAGAAAGTTTATGCTTTACCAATTCAAAAGTTCTCTTTGCTAGATTCTGAGCCTCGCTTAAAGAATAAATCTCTTTTGCTGCTTTTAGAATAGCTCGGTAAATCCTTTCCCAATCAAAAGGTTCCTTCCTCTTATCTCTTTTAATAACCTCTCTTATCATCTTTTATAGCTTTCTCTACTCATATTAACTCTTTGGTAAAGGAATTTCAAGATTAAACCCATCGTAGGCAAATTTTATATTTAACTTGGAATTGTTTCGTATCTTCTCCTCTAGAAGATGAGGTTTAGCTTTGAGCATACTCATTCCAAAGTGAGTAAAGATAGTCAATTTAGGCCTTAACTTCTCTGCTAACTTAAGTGCTTCTTCTAAACAGAGATGTTCGTATTCCTCCTTCTTCTGATAAAAAACTACATTCAAAATTAATACTGTAGAGTCCTTATAAGCCTCACTTAAATTCTCAAAGTATTTTGTATCTGACACCAGAGATATAACTTGGTCTTGAATCTTAAACTTTAACCCATAGGTCTCTACAGAATGGATATTCCTTACAGGAACTTCAAACCTCACATCTCCTATTTTGTAATTTCCCTCTCTTAAAATTACGATTTCTTTTGGTAAATCTTTGACATAGGAAAAGATTACTCCTTCTTTTTCATCTAAAGCATCACGAGGAACAAAAACTATCCCTCTTTTTCTAAAGCCTCCCTCGGTCATTGCTTCAATCATCACATTTATGTCATTAGAATGGTCGAGGTGTTTATGGGTTAGAATTATCCCATCTAAACTAGTAGGATCTAATTTAGGACGACTGCTATTACATCTCAGGAGAGCTCCCGGACCGGGATCAATCATTATATTAGTAGTCTTATAGTTGAACCATAATCCTCCTGAGGAACGCAACTGTCTTATCATTACAAACCTTGCTCCTGCTGTTCCTAAAAATTTTATAAAACCCATCACTGCTTTTATTAGGTTTTAACTTAGTAACAAATCCATGGTTTTGCTTTCGCAGGAATTTTCAACTTTTCCAATTTATCGAAGGAAGTTATTTTCCCTTCTTTCCGTAGTTTTAAGATTTGACTGGCTTTGTTCTTGCCTATCCCCGGGACCTTTATTAATTCCTCCCAGGAGGCTCTATTTACATTCACTGGATAAAGACTCTTATTTTTGAGAGCGAATGCTTCTTTAACATCTTTATCTAAAAGTAAATTTCCCTTCGCATCATAAGCAAGCCGAGAAGGTAAAAACCCATACTCACGGATAAGAAAATCGGCCTGATAAAGTCTTTTTATTCTCAAAGGACTAACTGGAACTAAACTCTCCAAAGGAGTACCTCTTATGGGAACAAATCCACTATAATAAACTCTTCTCAACTTCAAATTACGATAAAGATAAAAACTCATAGTAAGGTATTCTCTGTCAGTAGCAGAAGTAGCCCCTACTACAAACTGAGTAGTGATTCCTGATTTCAATTTTTCATTCTCATTGATCCTACTTAGATATTTTAATCTCCGCATAAGGTCGTAATAAAGCTCTTTTTCCGAAGCCAAAGAAAGATCCTTTTGAGTGGGAAACTCTAAATTTATAGATAACCTATCAGCATATTTAAACAACTCTCTTATGAGAGCAAAGTCTGAACCTGGTAAAATCTTAGCATGGAGGTAACCCTTATACTCCATTTTTTTTCTTAAAATGATCAAAGTCTCTAATATCTGCTCTTGAGAAAAGTCCGCATTTCTGTAAAGAGCATTAGAAACAAATAATCCCTCTACTAACTTCTTACTATAAAGATTCATGAAATATCTACTTAAATTCTTGGGAGAGATAGAGAATCTTAAGCAGTTAGTATCTCTATTGTTGGCACAGTAACTGCACTTCCCCTGACAACGATTAGTTAAGAGAATTTTTAAAATGGGTCTTATCTTCCCCGCTTTGGCAGGGTAAATAAAATCCCTTAAGCTATCCTCTTCTACTTTGGCTCTTTTTATAAGAAAGGATGTAGCGTTTGAACTCATCACTAGTGAATACCTTTATTCTGTGTTGTTTAAGAAGAAAACAAGTTATCCCTTCTCCCTTTACTAGTCTATTCTTAAAGCTACCATCGTAGATGTAATCTGGAGAACAAGAAGGACTCTTAGATTTTAATATAGCAATTTTAACCCCTTTACTCTTAGCTATCTTTAAAGTACTAAAGGCACCTTCTAAAAATTCCCTAGTAAAATCTCTACCCTTTCTATCCACTACTTTTGCTTTCCCTAAAAACACCTCTCTGGTCTTTCCTTTTATTTGGAAGGGCCCACGCCTTCCCCTTAATCCTCCCAACTCTTCCGGACAAACTCCTACTACCTCCCATTCCTTTAAGCACTTTTTGAGTTCTCTATCCAAACAGCTTCTTCCATCGTATCGACACCTATATCCCAAAAGACATTTACTCACTATCACTCTTTTAGCCATATCCTTTTTAACTCTTGAGTAATCTCTTTCTGTAAAGAAAGCTCTATCTCTTTAACTTTCTCATAGAAATGAATTGGCTTCTTACGCCTCTTTTTAAGAAAATCTTTAACTTTTAAGAAACCTGCTCCTTCACTCTTAACATAATTTATTATATCCCAATCATCACTAACTCCTACTATCTGCTTCTTATTTCTATATCTACTTACTTCTTTTTTTATAACATCGTCGGCACTCCTTTCTCCACTAAACACTACATTAAAATCAGTACCTCTATTGTATTGGGCAAAGTTCGACCTCCCATCAAAAACCACAGTAACCTTATTGTTCTTACTTCCTGTAAGATTATTCTTCTTTATATAAAAAAGTAACGCCTCACAGGGAGAAGGAGCATTCTTTAACTCCTTCAATTTATTTATAAGATTCCAACCATCGATGATATACCATAACATATATAATTCCTCCTATTAGGGAAATCCCAATCAAAAAAACTAAATTCATCACAGACATCCCTAGACTTACTGGCCTAGAGAGACCCACTTTAGAAAAGAAATATATAGTCGCTGCCTCCCTCGTTCCTATTCCTGCAACAGTTATAGGTAAAAAAGCAACTAACATTATTATAGGAACAAAGATAAAAAAGTAAATCAAATCAAGGTCTATATAAAAAGACTTACACACAAAGAAAAAGCTAAAGACCGTAACAATTTGAATAGGTAGAGAGAAGCATATAACCGTTTTCCAAAATATAGATGGCCTTTTCCTTAAAAAGTGAAACTCTCTCTCAAACTCATGGATTCTTTCTTCTGCTTTCTTTCTCCCAGTAAATATCTTTTTTACCAAAGAAAAGATAAAATTATTAAAAATAGCCAAAATAATAACTACCCCTAAAGTTGCTATCAGAATTACCCCTACCAAAATCTCAGGTTCTTTTATCAAACTCCTTCCTATCAGGTAAGAGAAAATCACCAATAAAGCTAAACTTACCGCTCCACTCGTTCTATCTATAATCAAAGAAGAAATTACTTTCTTAGTCTGATTTTTGAAGCGAGTAGAAAGGGCAAATCCTCTAAATATATCTCCTGCTAAAAGAGAAGGGAAAATCAGATTAAATGCGGTAGAAGAGAAGAAAGCGTAGAATGCTTCTCTAATAGACAGGGAAGCCCCTAAGGAATTAATGACAAATCTCCATCTTAAAGAAGCAATTATATTTCCTAAGAAGATAAAGAGAAAACCCAAAAGGAGATAAAACTTAGAAGCTCTCCGATATACAGAGATTACATCCTCGTAAGGAACAACTTTAAAAAGTGCAAAAATTATCGCACCACTTAAAAGAAATCTTAAGATAAAAAAAATCTTTCTTTTCAACTTATGAGCTTATGTAATTTCCTCTCAATAGACGATAAACACTCATAGCAGCAACTGCTCCTTCACCAGCATTAGTCTTTCTTTCTATGAAGGGAGAGAAAGTAATCTAAAGAACGATCATAGGTTCTCTCTGCTTCAGAGGTAAAGAGACAGGCAGGGAGTTCACCTTTAGATAAGTGATAACGGATACACTGACAACAGATTCCTTTCTTATCACACCCGGGATAAGTGCAATTACATCTCTTTAAATTTTCTTCTCTATTAGGACAATCCACTTTTAGTAAGTTTATTCAGTTGAGAGAATATTCTAATCCTCTCCCGTAGAGGCAATCGGTCCACAAACACTACGCCATTTATATGATCTATCTCATGCTGAAAGATTACACTCAATAGGCCTTCGGCTTCAATACTTAAGGGGTGGCCTTTATCATCTAAAGCATCAACCCAAACTTTCCTTGCTCGCTTTATTCTAAGGATTAGTCCAGGGAAACTTAAACATCCCTCCTCAATCTCTATTTTACCCTCTTTCTTTATTATACGAGGATTTGCTAACTTAAATACCTTATCTTCTGCTTCTATTACAATTAAAGATAAATCCAAACCTGCTTGATTTGCAGCAATTCCCACACCTTGATGATTCTTCATAAGAAGATATAACTGCTCAAATAAATCTTTTATCCTCTTGTCCACCTTATCTACCAACTTACACTTTTTACGAAGAATCTTACTTGGCCAGGTATGTATTTTTAACTCGGTTACGCCCATCGAGTTCTACCATCCTTACCTTTAAACTCTTAGCTTCCTCTTCAGTACACAACACATAGGAAAGAATTATTAATTTATCTCCTTTAAACCCTAAACGCGCAGCAGGACCATTTAAACAAATAACCCCACTGCCTCTTTCCCCTTTTATTACATAAGTTTCTAGTCGAGAGCCATTATTTAAATTTAAAACTTCTACTTTCTCTCCTTCAAGCAGTTGAGCTTCTTTGACTATCTCCTCGTCAATAGTTATACTTCCTTTATAGTAAAGTTCCAGATCAGTAACTGTAGCATAGTAAATTTTTGATTTCAACATTATACGCATCATTTTATTTTCCGCCTTCTTCTTTTTACTATCTGGTAAGTGAGAGAGGCAATCATAAGTTCCTCATCTGTGGAAATAACTAAAACCTTAGTATTTTTAGAAATCACTTTCCTAATATCTTTCTTTATCCGATTGATAACGTCAGGGTTATGCTCACCAATTCCTCCAGTAAAACATATAGCGTCTGCTCCTTCTAAGATAAACCAGTAACTTCCAATATACTTCTCTATTCTATATATAAACATATCTAAAGCAAGCTTAGCAAACTTATTTCCCTTCTTAATTTCCTCCTTTATTAATCTGACATCATTACTTACTCCAGAAACACCTAAAAGACCACTTTCTTTATTCAAAATTTTGTCCATCTGAGAAGGAGAAAGCTTTTCTCTCTCCATAATATAGAGAATAGCTGCACAGTCTACATCTCCAGAACGTGTCCCCATTATCAACCCTTCCAAGGGTGTGAACCCCATAGAAGTATCTATAGAGCGTCCATTTTTTACTGCAGTAATACTACATCCGTTACCCAAGTGGCAAGTGATTAGCTTTAACTTACTTAAAGGCTTCTTTAAAATCTGAGAAGCTCTCTTAGCAATGAACTGATGAGATGTTCCATGGAATCCATATCTTCTTACTCCATACTTTTTATAATACTTAAGAGGTAAAGCATAAAGGTAAGCATAATCAGGAAGGGTAGCATGGAAAGCGGTATCAAAAACTGCTACTTGAACACTCTTTTTAAAAATCTTCATACATCCTCTTATTCCTTCTAAGTTTACAGGGTTATGAAGAGGAGCAAGTTCAGCATACTCCTCTATCTTTTTTATCACCTTATTATCGATTAAGTGAGGCTGACGAAAAGCCTCTCCTCCATGAACCACACGATGCCCTACAGCGGTAATCTCTTCTGCCCCTCTAATAGTTTTACTCTCAATAAGAGTCTTAAATACTTCCTCTATCCCTTGAGTATGATTAGCGATAGATGATCCCTTCTCACCGATTCGTTCAATTAACCCCTTCCCAATAAGTTCTCCTTTAGGAAACGAGTAAAGTTTATATTTTATGGAAGAACTTCCGCAGTTAATGGTAAGAATTTTCATATCTTCTGAGCTCTTATTACTGTAATTGCTGTACAGTCAATGATATCCTCTACCGAACAACCCCTAGACAAATCACTACAGGGCTGTTTTGTTCCCAATACAATGGGCCCGATTGCCTTTGCTCCAGCTAACCTTTCAGTAAGTTTGTAACAGATATTTCCTGCGTCCAGATTGGGAAAAATCAAAACATTAGCACGACCAGCTACTTTACTCTGAGGAGCCTTTATCGCTGCTACCTCAGGGACAATCGCTGCATCTGCTTGTAGCTCTCCATCGATAGCAAATTCATCAGTTTTGGATCTAGCAATTCCTACCGCTTCTTTCACCTTATCAATCCATCGCCCTTCAGCACTTCCTTTAGTAGAAAAACTTAAAAGAGCAACACGAGGCTCAAAATTTAATACATCTCTAGCAAATTTAGCAGCTGAGATAGCAATTAAAGCTAACTGTTCAGAAGTAGGATAAGGGATTACTCCACAATCAGCATAGACAAAAATACCTCTTTCTCCAAAACTACAATTGGGCACACCCATAATAAAACAACTAGAAACCAACCCTATAGTTTTATCTATATCTAAACAGTTTAGCGCAGCTCTTATCACTGAAGAAGTGGTAAAAGTAGCTCCAGCCACAAAACCATCTGCAAACCCTCTTGCTACAAGCATTGCTCCGTAGTAAAGAGGATCTTCCATAAGCTCTCTAGCTTCCTCAAAACTAATTCCTTTTGCTTTCTTTCTCTCGTAAAAAATATTAGCAAACTCTTCCTGTTTATTTATATCAATATTATCTTGGGTTAAAAGTAAAGGAGCGGCTATCTTCTCTTCTTTTATATATTCTACTGCCTTTAATACTCTCTCATCACTTGGTTCAGGAAAAACTATTTTTTTAGGATTACTTTTTGCCCGCTCCCTTATACTTTGAATTATTTTCTCCATACCTCCCCCTTTAAGTTTGGTTAGCAAGAGAAGATGTTACCATAAATCTTATATCCTTTCAAGGAGTGGATCGAGTATTCTCTTACAAAATCCTCTCTAACTACCTTACTAAATCTTACACTAAGATCGAGTATCTATGAGCTTGCGTTCACTAATAGCTCTTCCTAGAGTCGCAGAATCTATATACTCAATTTGAGTCCCAAAAGGAATTCCTATTCCTATTCTATAAATCTTTACTCCGAAAGGGGAAATCTTCTCAATAATAAACTGTGCTGTTAACTCTCCTTCGTTATCTGGATCAGTAGAAATTATCACTTCCTTAATCTCTCCACTCCTGAAACGATCCAAAAGTTTTTTTATATTTAGATTTTCAGGACCTACTCCCTCTAAAGGAGATATCGCTCCTAAAAGGACGTAATAAAGACCATCATATTGGGAAGTCTTTTCAATAGCTATTACATCTTTAGGCTCCTCTACAATACAAATAATATCTCTTCTTCTCTTAGGATTGGAACAGATAGAACATACCTCCTTTATAGAAAAATTATTACAAAACTTACACGGTCTTATATTCTTATGAACTTCCACTATTTTTTTTGCTAGAGTATCTACTTCCTCATCGCCCATTTTTAAGAGGTAAAAGGCGATCCTCTCCGCACTCCGTCTTCCCACTCCAGGAAAACGTGCTAACTCCTCAATTAGACCCTCTAACTCTTTAGGAAAACTACTCATTATCTGTATCTATTGTGCCTTTAAATGTATCAAGTAATTCGTCAATTAATCTTCCTTCTTCCTTAGATTCACAATCACTCCTTTCTTGGGGGAGAGAAGGTTTCTCTAAGAGAGTAAAAGAGACTCTTAAATTTTTCTTGAAGTATTTTTTCAATGTCTCCTCTATAAATTTCCGATTTTTCTCTTTCTCTAATATCTCTTTATGAAAAGAAAATTTCTTAGGAAATCCTAAAATGAGATTGCCATCTTTGGTTAGAGATAACTTAGCCTCCCTTAGGTAAGAAGCTAAAGAAACTTTAAGCTTACTTATTTGTGAAATAAAATCCAACCAATGTGACTCTATTTCTTTTAAATTCAGATCCGGAAGCTCCTCTACTTTCTCCTTTTCCTTCTCCTTGACAGAAACCTCCTCATCTATACTTCCCTCTAAAATATCCTCCCAATCTTTCTCCTCAGGAAATTGCTCTGAGTAAGAAGATTGCGAACGAAAAGAAGAAGGGAAAGATAATTTATTTAATTCTTTTTCTCCATAACAAAACTTTATAAAGGCTAACTCTAAAGGAATTCTTAAGGTGTTGAGCTTCTTAGAAATACCTTTTGCTTCTATTAGAAGTTCCATTATCTTTAAAAGCTCTTCTAAAGTAATTAGTTCGGCTTTCTGAAAAAGAAATTCCTTAGTATGAGGCGACACAGAACTAAGCTCTTTAAAAATTTTAGGACTCAATTTCACTAATATTAAGTTTCTCAGATGCTCAACAAGATTATTAATAAATACTCCTAAATCCCTACCTTCCTTGTTCATCTTATTAATAAATTCTAAAATGGCAGCTATATTTCGCTCTATAATTAACTTCGTTATCTCATTTAGCGATGTCTCCTCCACTATTCCTAAAAATGAAGCTATATCTGAGAGTATCTCTTTTTTCTCTTCTAATAACACAGGAATAAGCTGATCTAACAAAGATTCTGCATCCCTTACGCTTCCTTCAGCTGTCCTAGCAATAGCATATAAAATTTGACTATCCATTTCTACCTTTTCTCTCTCAACTATCTTCTTCAATTTTTCTACAATCTTTTCCGTAGGAAGAAGGTGGAACTGAAATTTTTGACAGCGAGAAAGGATTGTAGGTAATACTTTATGAGGATGAGTGGTAGCAAAGATAAACTTTACATGGGGAGGTGGCTCTTCTAACGTCTTAAGAAGAGCATTAAATGCTTCCTGAGTAAGCATATGAACTTCATCAATTATATAGATTTTGTACCGAGAATAGGAAGGGGAAAGTTTTACATTTTCCCTTAAAATTCTTATTTCTTCAATTCCTCTATTAGAGGCACCATCTATCTCTATTACATCTAAAGATGTTCCTTTGGTAATCTCTCGACAACTTAAACACTCTTCACAAGGGTTCAACGTGGGACCTTGGAGACAGTTTAATGACTTTGCTAATATCCTAGCTACTGAGGTTTTTCCAACACCTCGAGGGCCACTAAAAAGATAGGCATGATGAACTCGCTGCTCCTTTACTGCTTTTTTTAAAGCAGTTACTATATGATCTTGACCTATAACTTCATCAAAATTTTTAGGACGGTACTTTAGAGTGAAAGCTTGATACTCCATATAATATGTGGTTATTTTTAGAGAAATATTTAGTATAACCTCCCATCAAAAATAAGTCAATATCGCAATATTGAATTTACCAAATTTTCTTCTTTAAAATGATCTTATCTTCCTGTAATCAACAATACAAAAAAGATGTATAGCAAAAATAAAAGGAAACCCTCCCAACGAGAAATCCTATATTTAGTTTTCATAAACACTATTAAAAGGATGGTAATAAATATAAGAAAAAGATATTCAAACCTAAGATAACTTTGCTCAATCTTTATAGGTCTTATAAGGGCAACGGTACCTAGTATAAAGAGAATATTAAAGATGTTACTTCCTATGATATTCCCCACGCTAATAGAGGGCATTTTTTTAAAAGAGGCTGCCAAAGAAGCTGCCAACTCAGGAAGAGAAGTACCTACAGCAAACACAGTAATAGCAATAATCCAGGAACTTACTCCAAAAATCTTTGCTAAACCCACTCCTCCTTTTACCATTAAGTTTGCGCCAACTGCTACTCCTACTAAAGACATCATACACACACTTCCCACAACCAAGAGAGAAGTCGTATTTTTTAGAAAACCTTGGAAAGAAAAATCTTGTAATTCTTTAAAATCATAGTCTTTCTTTCCTCCTTTGTAGGAAATAAGAAAGAAAACGAGAAAAAGCCCAAGAAAGATTAATCCATCTAGACGACTGATGAGTAGATCTAAACTCATAATATACAGAAGAAAGGTACAAATTAGCATTATAGGAAGTTCTCTCTTAAAAATACTTTTTTTCACTCCTAAAGGCCTGAGTAGTGAAGTTAATCCTAAAATTAACCCAATGTTGGCAATATTACTGCCTACAATATTTCCTAAGGCGATAGCCTTCTCTCCCTTAAATGCAGCAACAATCCCTACACCTGCTTCAGGAGTACTGGTGCCGAAAGCAACTATCACCATTCCTATAAATAGAGGGGTGATTCTCAGAAGAGTGGCTAATTTAACGGAGCTCCGAATAAGCCATTGGGAACTGATAATTAGAAGAAAAAGGCCTAAAACAAGTAAAAAAAGTTCTTTCACCACTCGTAATTCTCTCCTAAATTTACTTCACCAACCATACCCCCAATATAATTAAAACTACTCCTGTAACTCTTAAAATACTAAACTCCTCTTTTAAAACCACCGTTGCTAAAAGAGCTGAAACTAGAGGATAAACCGAACATAAAGGAACTACTACTGAAGCAGGAAGTCTTTTTAAAGCAGCGTAATAAGTAAACATCCCTAATAATCCTGCGCATAATCCTGAAAGAATAAAAAATAAAACCGAAGAAGGATTGAGTTTTAAAGAGGAAGGATATTTATATTTAAAGAAAGGTAATACTAAAATCAGCCCCAAAACTACAGCCAATGTTCTTATTAAAAGACCACCAAAAGACGATGCTTCTCTCAAAGCGAATTTATCAAAAATAGGAGCTAACCCCCAAAAAAGCACAGTCATTACTATGAAGAGATAGGCAACCATAACATTCTCACTCAAATTTATGAGGAAGAGACGGGATTTAAACCCAACCCCGATAAGCTCGGGACTTCCATTGTTAGGCCCGAAACTGCCTTCTCTTTAAAATTAACTTTAGTAAACCCCGAACCACGGGCTTACCCCCGCCCTTTCAAGGAAAGGGCGGGGTGACTTTCTGTGGTTCGGGATAAATTTAAAGAAAACAACATATTAAGCTAATTGGCGGAGAGGCCGGGATTCGAACCCGGGAGCCCGCTTTTTGGCGGGCTAACCGCTTAGCAGGCGGCTGCCTTAAACCATACTCGGCCACCTCTCCAAAATAGCCTTAACTTCTCTCTATTTTTCAAAAAGCTTTTTAAAAACTTTTAGCAGGCGGCTGCCTTTCCGCCAGAGGCGGATCCACCTTAGGTGGAAAA
>QNCE01000019.1 GCA_003644405.1 Candidatus Omnitrophota bacterium
ACATTTTAGACCTTATTTTCAAGAGAAAAAAGGCTGCCTTTTGTTTTAATTTTAAAATCGCGAGAATCTTTTTCTAGGAGCATCCAGTTAACTGCTGCTATTTTTATCCTAACCCTCTATAATGTAAAAAGTTGTGAAAAATAAGAAAGGCAGCCTATCTTAAAAAGAGGTTAGGATGGATAAAAAGAAACTGTAAGGAGCATAATAAGCGAAAGAACGGGAAGGCACCTTTAGAGCTTGCTGGCATTTCAATAAAAGGGTTAGATTGGGTTCGTTTTTCTCTAAGAATTAACAACAGTTAACTGAACACTACACAAAAATAAATATTGCAAAGAAAAAAAAGGAGAGTATAATTATTTTAATTCTCTCTATACCATATCAGTCTGTGAATAACCTGTGAATTTTGTGAATTAACCAACAATGGAAAATCTTTGGGGTAAATGTCTAGAAGAGCTCAAAAAGATTTTAGGAAAAATTTCCTTTGATACCTGGATCGCTCCTTTAAATTTAAAAACCCTCTCTGAAGATAAAGTAGTTTTAGAGGTCCCTGATAATTTCTTCAAACAGTGGGTAGAAACAAATTACCTTTTACAAATTAAACAATGTTTAAGAGACATTGCCTATAAAGATTTTCAAATAAATTTTGAAGTTAACCCTAAGCTTTTAAAAAAAAGAACGAACAAAATTTTCCGCCATATACATGACAGTTTTAAAGAAGAACCTCAAGATTCTCTTCGACTCAACCCTCGATTTACATTTAACAACTTTATAGTGGGAGCTTGTAATCGCATGGCTTACGCGGCTAGCTTAGCAGTGGCTAACGCTCCAGGTAAATCTTACAATCCTTTATTTATTTATGGAGGAGTGGGCTTAGGAAAAACGCATCTTATGCAGGCTATTGCCCATTATATTCTTGAGAAAACCCAAAAAACCAAAGTAAAGTATATCTCCTCGGAGAGATTTACAAATGAGCTTATTCTTTCTATTCAAAATAGAACTACTCCATGGTTTCGCCAAAAATACCGAGGTATAGATGTACTTCTTATTGATGATATCCATTTCCTTTCAGGAAAAGAGGCGGTTCAGGAAGAGTTTTTTCACACCTTTAATGAGCTCTATGATTATCACAAACAGATAATTATTTCTTCAGATAAACCCCCTAAAGAAATCCCTAAATTGGAAGATAGATTGGTATCTCGATTTAGTTGGGGGTTAATTGTAGATATTCAACCGCCTGATTTAGAAACAAGAATAGCTATACTTAAGAAAAAGGTGGAAAAAGAGCCGGTTAAAATAGAAGAGGAAGTAATTAATTTCATTGCTGAGAATATTACCACCAACATTAGAGAAATGGAGGGGGCATTAATTAGAATTATTGCCTACTCTCTAATAGAAAATAAACCTATTACTTTGAGTTTAGCTAAGGAAATTTTAAAGGATATGGTAAAAGAAATTTACCGAAGAATTACTCCTGAAATTATTTTAGAAAAAGTAGCTAATTATTTCAACCTTTCCCTTCAAGAAATTAAAAAAAACAGGCGAAATAAAAATATCGTTTTACCCAGACAAATTGGTATGTATCTTATAAGAGAATTAACTGAACTTTCTTTACCAGAGATTGGTAGTTTTTGGGGGGCAAAACATCATACTACTATTCTTTATGCTCATCGAAAAATAAAAGATTTAATAAAAAGGGATGAAAAAGTAAAAAGTATTGTTAACAATTTAACACAACTAATTAAGAGTTGATTGTGGATAAAATCATTTTATTTTTCATATTTTTTGGTAAAATATAATTAATTAAATTTATTCACACTCTTTACTATTACTACTCTTTAAATAATTTTAAAAATGAGATTCAGTATAGAGCAACCTATTTTGTTAACAACTCTTCAAAGAGTAGCAAGCTTTTCTATTTCTAGACAAAATTTTCCCATTTTAAACTGTGTTTTAATAGAAACTTTTAAAGAAAAAATAAAATTTATTACTACAGATTTAAATATCACCATAATTACCTATACTTCCGCAGGAGAAATCGAAAGAGAAGGAAAACTTGCGATACCTACCAAAAAAATTCTTTCCATAGTAAGAGAATTACCTAAAGAAAGAGTTATTTTAGAATCTTATAAGAACAACCTTTTAATAAAATGTGGAAAAATTGAGTTTAAGATAAATGGAATGGATCCTCAAGAATTTCCTCAAATAGAAGAGGTTAAAGAAAAAACTTTAATAGAAATTAATCCTCAAGATTTAACAGAGATGATTAAGTTAACTTCTTTTTGTGTAGGAATGGAGGATGTCAATTATGTGTTAAATGGAATATTTTTTGAAATCTATGAAGATCAACTAAAATTAGTTGCTACTGATGGGAAAAGGTTATCTTTTATTAAAAGAAAACTACCTTCTCTTCAATCTAACTTAACAACAAAACTTAGTTTTATTCTTCCTATAAAAGCTATCCAAGAGTTGATTAAGATTATAAAAGACTCAGAAGAAGTATTTATTTTTGTAGAGAAAAATAATATAGGGTTTGATTTAAAACATACCCTTTTTATTACTAAACCCATAGAAGGAGAATTTCCTAACTATTCTCAATATATCCCCCAACCTACAGAGACGAAACTTACTATTAAAAGGAAGGATTTGTTATCTGCTTTAAAAAGAGCAGAACTTTTATCTACTAGTGATTATCCCGGGGTAAAATTAGAGTTAAAAAAAGAAGAACTTCTTCTTTCTAAAACCACACCTCAATTAGGGGAAGTTAAAGAATCAATACCCGCTAATTTTAAAGGAACCTCTTTACAAATAGGATTTAATCCATCTTATTTAATAGATGTGTTAAGTAATTTAGAAGAAGAGGAGGTTAGTTTTGAAATTTATGGTCCAGAGAAACCAGCGGTCTTAAGATTAGAAGATTATATATACCTAGTCTTACCTATGAAGCTTTAATGTGCCTCAACATATTAAAAAATTAATTAATGATTTTGTAAAAGATATAAAGAAGGGTAAAAGAAGGAAAGAAAAAATTACCTCTTTAATAGAAGAGCTGCTAGATATAAATACCAGAAAACATATAAAATCGTATAGAGTTTACAAAGATACCTTAACTATCTATGTAGATTCTTCTATTTGGGGTTATCAAATTAACCTTTGGAAAAACAAGCTTCTTAAAAAACTAGAAGAGGAAGTAGGAATAACGGATTTAAAAGTAAGGTTATCAAAAAGATAAGATGGAGAGAAAAAAATACGATGCGACTACTATTCAGGTCCTTGGAGGTATAGAGGCGGTTCGCAAAAGGCCAGCGATGTATATAGGAGATACCTCCATAAGGGGCCTACACCATTTAGTTTACGAGGTTGTAGATAACTCTATCGATGAAGCTACAGCAGGGTTCTGTGATAAAATTAAGGTTAGCATTCACTCTGATAACAGCGTTACTGTAGAGGATAATGGAAGGGGTATTCCTGTGGATATCCATAAAAAAGAAAAGAAGCCAGCGATAGAGGTGGTTCTTACTACTCTTCATGCAGGAGGAAAATTCGATAATCGTGTCTACAAAGTAGCAGGGGGATTACATGGTGTAGGAGTGAGTGTAGTTAACGCTTTAAGCGAGTGGTTAGAGGTAGAAATAAGAAGAGAAGGTAAAGTTTACCACCAGCGCTATCGAAAAGGGAAACCCATTACTTCCCTTAAAGTTATTGGGAAAGCAAAAACTACTGGGACAAAGATTACTTTTAAACCGGACAGAACCATCTTTTCTAAGACGGAATTTTCTTTTGATTACCTTTCTCAACGTCTGCGTGAATTAGCTTTCTTAAATAAAAATTTAGAAATACTCCTTATTGATGAACGTTATGATAAGGAGGCAACCTTTAAGTTCAAAGGAGGCCTAGTTTCCTTCATTGAGTATCTTAATCGTAACAAAAACCCTCTTCATAAAAAAATTCTCTATTTCTGTAAACAGAAGGAAACAATTGTGGTAGAGGGGGCTTTACAGTACAACGATGGCTACAAAGAAACAATTTTTACCTTTGCTAATAATATAAATACTGTCGAAGGAGGAACCCATCTTACCGGGTTTAAAACAGCTTTAACTAGAGCAATAAATCAGTATGCACGGAGCAAAAATCTTTTAAAGGATTTAGGTAATATTTCAGGGGAAGATGTAAGAGAAGGTTTATGTGCGGTAATTAATGTTAAACTTCCTAATCCTCAGTTCGAAGGTCAAACTAAGACGAAGTTGGGCAACTCAGAAGTTGAAGGGATAACTACCTCTGTGGTTTTTGAGACACTCATTTCTTTTTTTGAAGAAAACCCCTCTATTGCTAACAAGATTATAGAGAAGGCAGTTCTGGCAGCAAGAGCAAGGGAGGCAGCACGTAAAGCCAGAGAGCTAACAAGGAGAAAAGGAGCCTTAGATACCACTAATCTCCCTGGTAAACTTGCTGATTGTTCCGAAAAAGACCCTCGGATTTGTGAGCTGTTCATTGTAGAAGGAGAATCCGCAGGAGGGAGCGCTAAACAAGCTAGAGATAGAACATTTCAGGCAATTCTCCCTATAAAGGGAAAAATTTTAAATGTGGAGAAGGCCCGTTTAGATAAAGTGTTAAGTAACGAGGAAATAAAAACTATTGTATTCACTTTAGGAACAGGAATCGGTGAGGAATTCGATATTAATAAGCTTAGGTACCATAAAGTGATTATTATGGCTGATGCTGATGTGGATGGGTCTCATATAAGAACATTACTTCTCACTTTTTTCTATCGGCAACTTCCCCAGTTAATTCAAGAAGGATACATTTATATAGCCCAACCTCCTTTGTATAGAGTTTGGACAAAAAACTATCAAGAGTATATTCATACAGAGAAAGAGATGAACGAGATTATTCTTACGTTGGGAACAAAGGCGATGAGCCTCTTTATTCTTAAGAAGAAACAAGCTCAATTGGTTTCCCAGAAGAATTTCAAAAAACTCATAGAGAATCTTATAGAATTTGAAAAACTAGCGCTTGCTTTAGAGAAAAAAGGGATACCTTTAAAGAGCTATCTAGATGCTACAGAGGAAAAGAAACAACGCTACCCTCTTTACTATCTTATAGTGAACAGTAAAGCAATCTTTGCTTTTGACGACGAACAGTTAGCTTCCTATGAGGAAGAAGAACTCAGCGCTGTGGAAATTTTTGAATCCTATCAGATTAAAGAAATAGGAGAAAACTTAGCTAAGATAGGAGTTTCCCTTAAAGATTATCTGGAAGGAGAGAAAGAAAAGTTTCTTTTAAAGCAGGGAGTAACTAAAGAAGAGAGGAGGGTTAGAAGTTTAAAAGAAGTCCTAGAGGCAGTAAGAAAAGAAGCTACTCGGGGGATGCACATTCAGAGATACAAGGGCTTAGGAGAGATGAACCCTTCTCAACTTTGGGAAAGCACTATGGATCCTACTCAGCGCACCCTTATCCAAGTTACCTTAGAAGACGCAGTAGAGGCAGATAGAATTTTTACCATCCTGATGGGTGAGCACGCCCAGCCAAGGAGAGAATTTATTCAAACCCACGCCCATCAGGTAAAAAATCTGGATATTTAAAAAGATGGAAAAGGAGTTTCTAAAACAAACAATCATCCTTAAGGACTTAGAGGAGGAAATGAAGGATTCCTACCTTTCTTACGCTATGAGTGTAATTGTAGGTAGAGCCCTTCCTGATATAAGAGATGGCTTAAAACCTGTTCAGAGAAGAATCCTCTATACTATGAGCCAGCTTAATCTTCGCTATAATCAGCCCCATAAAAAGAGTGCGAGAATCGTTGGAGAGACCTTGGGTAAATATCATCCTCACGGGGATGTAGCGGTCTACGATGCTTTAGTAAGAATGGGTCAGGATTTTTCTTTGAGGTATCCTTTGATTGATGCTCAAGGAAACTTTGGCTCTATCGATGGGGACCCTCCTGCAGCGATGAGGTATACCGAAGCAAGATTGGCCCCTATTGCTGATTATCTCCTTTCCGATATAGAAAAAGATACAGTAAATTTTTTCCCCAATTTTGATAATTCTCTTCAGGAACCAGAAGTTTTGCCTACTACAATACCCCAACTTCTTATTAATGGGGCAAGCGGGATAGCCGTAGGAATGGCTACTAATATTCCTCCTCATAACTTAGGTGAGGCTGTGGATGCTTTGACTTTTCTTTTAGATAATCCCGATGCTTCTGTAAAAGAGTTAACTCGCTTTATAAAAGGACCAGATTTTCCTACTGGAGGGATAATATGTGGTAAAGAGGAAATTTTAAAAGCCTATCAAGAAGGAAAAGGTAAGCTTACTTTGCGGGGAAGAGCTACTATTGAGCATCAAAACAACCGTTCTTATATTGTAATTACCGAAATTCCTTATCAAGTTAATAAATCCGCCCTTATAGAGTCGATAGCGCACCTGATCAATTCAAAAAAAGTTGAAGGAGTTGCTGATTTAAGAGATGAATCAGACAAGGAAGGGATTCGTATCGTAGTAGAATTAAAAAGAGACGCTCAACCCCAAGTAATTTTAAATCAACTTTATAAACACACTAACTTAGAAGTTACCTTTGGAGTAATCCTTCTTGCTCTTTTAAACAGAAGACCTCAGATTCTAAATTTAAAAGAAATTCTTACCTCCCATATAAGATTTAGAAAGGAGATTATTACTCGTAGAACCAGGTTCGAATTAGAGAGGGCTAAAAGAAGAGCACATATCTTAGAGGGATTAAAGATAGCGTTAAAACTTTTGGATAAAGTAGTAGAACTTATAAAGAAGGCAAAAACTCCTCAAGAAGCAAAGGAAGGGTTGATAAAGAAATTTTCGCTCACTCCTATTCAAGCACAGAGTATTTTGGAAATGCAACTACAACGCCTTTGTGCTTTAGAAAGGAAGAAGATAGATCAGGAGTATCTAGAGCTAATTAAAAAGATAGAATATTATAATCTAATTCTATCTTCAGAGAAGAAACAAGAGGAGATTATTAAGCAAGAACTTAAGGAGATTAAGGAGAAATTCGCTGACCCCCGGCGCACAGAGATTTTAGCTAAAAAAGAAGAGATTGAGGTTGAAGATTTAATTGTTGAAGAAGACGTAGTTATTACTGTTACCGGTTCTGGATACATAAAAAGGCAGCCAGTTAGTGCTTACCGACGTCAGGCAAGAGGAGGTAGAGGCATTACTGCTATCACTCCCCGAGAAGAGGATTTTGTAGAACATCTTTTTGTCTCTTCTAGTAAAGATACCCTTCTTATTTTCACTACCCAAGGAAAGGTTTACTCGCTCAAAACTTATCAGCTCCCTCTAGGCTCACGCACATCACGGGGCAGGGCTATTGTTAATCTTTTAAGTCTTTCTTCACAAGAAAAAATTACTACTATTTTGGCAATAAAGGAGTTTGGAGAGAAGGAATACATTTTTATGGCCACCCAAAAAGGTTTAGTTAAGCGAACCCAGCTTTCACTATTTTCTAATTTAAGAAAGAGCGGGATATTTGCCATAAACTTAACTGAAGGAGATAGATTAATAGGAGCAGCTGTTACTACTGGCGATTCAGAAGCAGTACTCATTACCAGGGAAGGGTTTGCTATCCGTTTTAAAGTTAGAGAAATAAGACCTACCGGGAGAAAATCTGCTGGCGTAAAAGGGATAAAGTTAACCAAAGGAGATGACGTGGTGGGAATGGTGGTTTTAAATGGCGGGCTAAAGAAAAAAAATTTTTATATCCTTACCGCTACGGAAAAAGGTTACGCCAAAAGGACTCATATCGATGCTTACCGAACACAATCACGAGCAGGTAAGGGGATAGTGAATATAAAACTTACTCCTAAAATTGGTGAAGTGGTAACAGGAACATTGGTGGGTCAAAACGATGAGGTGATGTGCATTACCCAAAAGGGAGTGCTTATAAGAATGAAGGTGGAGGGCATAAGAGAGACTGGAAGGATAACACAAGGAGTTAAGATAATAAATTTAGGGGAAGACGATTGTTTAGTTTCTATAGTAAGGGTCATCCCTCAAGAGTAAAAGTTGACTTTTGAAAACTTGTAAATATAATTTACTTTCATGGCTACGACCCCATCGTCTAGCCCGGTTAGGACTCAGGCCTTTCGAGCCTGTAGCGCCGGTTCAAATCCGGCTGGGGTCGCTGCTTACAGATTGAGGAGCCATTAAAACACCAAAGTCTTTCAAAAAATTCCTCTCTCTACTTAGAAAGGTAAACTGATGTGTGGGATAGTAGGATATATAGGAGAGAGTAAACCTATTTCCTTTTTGGTAGAGACACTGGAGAGATTAGAATACCGTGGCTATGACTCCTGTGGAGTTGCTTACCGACCTAAAAATTCTCTAAGAATAATTTTAAAAAAAAGGAGAGGCAAGATAGAAGGATTAAAGAAAGAACTTCTTTCTCACCAGTTTGATATAGGAATTGCTCATACCCGCTGGGCTACGCACGGGATACCTAATAGAATAAATGCCCACCCTCACTTTGATTGCCAAAGGCACATCTTTGTTGTTCATAATGGAATTGTGGAAAATTATAAAGAGTTAAAAAAGTTTCTTTTAAAAAGGGGGCACAAGTTTAGATCTCAGACTGATACAGAAATTATTCCTCATCTCTGGGAAGAGTATATTAAAAGAAGAAAGAACCCACTAGAAGCACTATTCGAGGTGGTAAATCTCTTAGAAGGGAGTTTTGCTATTGTAGCACTGGTTTCCTCTTTAGATAAAATCTTTGTTGTAAGAAAGGACTCCCCTCTAAGCTTAGGGGTTCTAAAGGAAGGCTTTTTAGTGGCCTCAGACATTCCTGCAATAAGTTTCTCTACCAAGAGAGTAGTTAATTTGGCAGACAGACAGGTAGGAGTGATAAGCAAAAGTAGTTGGGAAGTTTATGATTTCCATCGACGCAGAAGATATCCTAAGGTGGGAAAGGTAGAAATCTCTTCCCAGGAGGTTGAAAAAGGAAAGTTTGCTCACTTTATGCTGAAAGAAATATTTGAACAGCCTCAGATTTTAAAGAGCTTATACTCTCTTTACACAAATAGAGAAGAAGTAAAGTTTAAAGAGCTAAATCTATCAAAAAAATACCTTCGCACTCTTCAAAGAATTTTTATTTTTGCTTGTGGGACAGCTTTTCATGCTGGTTTTGTAGGGAAGTATCTGTTGGAGAAGTATGCAAGAGTAAGTGTAGAGATAGATGTTTCCTCAGAAGCAAGATATCGCAGTCTCCCTATAAGAAAGGAGGATTTGGTAATAGCTATCTCTCAATCAGGAGAGACGGCAGACACCTTAGCTAGCGTGAGAGAAGCTAAGTCAAGAGGGGCTAAGCTGTTGGGAATCTGCAATGTGTTAGGTTCCACTCTCACTAGAGAGGTAGATACGTTTATTCCTACCTTCGCAGGACCCGAGATTGGTGTAGCTTCTACCAAAGCTTACACTGCTCAAGTCTTTGTCCTTTTCCTCTTTACCATTTACTTGGCTAAGGCGAAAGGATTTTTAACTTCTCTTCAAGAAAGAGAAATTTTAAAGGAACTAAGAGACGTTTCCCGCTATCAGGAGAAGATTTTAAAAGAGCTAGATTCTCTCCGAAGGATAGCTAAAAAGTTTTCTAAATTTGGGTGTTTTCTATTTTTGGGAAGAGGGATAAATTATCCCTCTGCTTTAGAGGGAGCGCTTAAGCTTAAAGAGATATCCTATATTCCTGCGGAAGGGTATCCTGCAGGAGAGATGAAACATGGCCCTATCGCTCTGATTGATGAATATCGTGCTGTAGTATGTATTGCTCCCCAGGATAGTCTCTACGAAAAGATGGTTTCTAATATTTGTGAGATAAAAGCAAGAAAAGGGAAAATTTTGGCAATTTTAACGAGGGGCGATAAAGAAATCGTCTCTTTGGTTGAAGAGAAAGTTTTTGTTCCTAAGCTGAATAACCAGGATTTAAGTCCCCTTTTAGTAGCTATACCTTTACAGAGTTTTGCTTACTTTGTAGCAAAAAATTTAGGGTGCGAGATAGATCAACCACGTAACTTAGCTAAGTCAGTTACTGTAGAGTAAGTCAAATGCTCTATTTAATAGCTACTCCTATAGGGAACCTCCAAGATATAACTTTAAGAGCTCTTACTGTACTCAGAGAGGTAGATTTTATCTTAGCTGAAGATACCCGCAGGAGCGGACTCCTTCTTAAATATCACAATCTTCCTAAGAAACCTTTTATAAGTTTTTTTGAACATAACGAAGAAAAGCGCCTTCCCTATATAATTAGTCTTCTAAAGAAAGGTAAAAGGATTGCTCTTCTTTCCAATGCAGGTACTCCTTGTATTTCTGACCCAGGGTATAAACTGGTAAGGCGTTGCTACCAGGAAGGAATAAAGGTAGAGTCTTTACCGGGACCATCAGCAGTCATCAATGCTTTACTTTTAAGCGGGTTTCCTACGGATAGTTTTTTCTTCCTAGGATTTCTTCCTCGCAAGAAAGGGGAGCTACAGAAGAAGTTACTACCTTTAAAAGAAGCGAAGACAACTTTGATTATTTTTGAGTCGCCTCAGCGGATAAAGAGACTCCTTATTCAGGTACGAGATGTTTTAGGAGAGAGAAAATGTGCGGTAGTAAGAGAAATGACCAAGTTCTACCAGGAAGTAAAAATAGGGTATCCAGAAGAGCTCCTAACTTACTTTGAAAAAAATCCTCCTCGAGGAGAAGTCACTGTGATTGTGGATACACGAAGTAGTAAGGATTAAACCCAAAATTTGCACCAGAGTTTTAAAAAGCTTTGTAACTTATTCAAAATGTTACAGTTGGACAGTAAAGCTTTACACCAAAAAGATACAAAGGCAAATCTCAGCCCATTTTTAATGGGCTGGACCCAGCTTTTTTTAAAAAAGAGCTGTGGTTTTGCCTTCGGCAGCCCTTTATTTTTCATAAGAAGAAATTCATTCGTAGAAATAAAGGGCTGGGTTAACCCAGCCCTTTCAAAAGAAAGGGCTGTCCTTCGGACAAATTTTTCTAATGAAAAATTTGGGTTGAAATTTAACCTTGTGTTTTTCTTTAGTTATGATAAATTAGAAAACAATGGTAAGAGAAATTACAGTTCCTAAGTTAAAAAACCCTATTTTTATTTTAGCCTGGCCGGGAATGGGAGAGGTGGCCTACAAAAGTGCTTTATTTCTTAGAGAAGCGTTGAGATTTAAAATGTTTGCTAAATTAGAGGCGGAAAACTTTTTTAAGCCAGCAGCAGTTGTTGTGGAAAAAGGCATAGTGGAACTTCCTACAATTCCCGCCGGTTTCTTTTATTATTTCAAAGCCCCTAAAGCTCAGAAAGAGATCCCAGATTTACTCCTCTTTGTGGGGGAAGCTCAACCTCCTTTGGAGAAGGGAGAAGAGCTTGCTCGAGTAATTATAGAGTATGCTAAAAAATTTAAACCACAAATGATTATAAGCTTTGCTGCTAAACCTGAAGCTATAGATCATAAAAGTGAACCCTCTCTCTGGGTAGTAGCTACTCATTCTCAGCTTTTGGAAATGTTTAAAGACTTTGATATTAAAGTGCTCCCTCAAGGACAAATTAGTGGACTGAACGGACTTATCTTAGGGGTAGCTAAACAATTTAAGCTGAAAGGAGTTTGTCTGTTGGCGGAAATTCCTATTTATGCTGTACAGATTGAGAATCCTAAAGCAAGCGGGAAGATTTTAAAAGTTTTGGATAAATATCTCCATTTAAATTTGGATTTAATACCCCTTACAGAAAGGGCAAAGTTTATTGAAGAAGAGATAGATAAACTTATTGCTTACCTAAAAGGAAAACCTCTTTCTCAAGGCCCTCTTCCTCTCAGCGAGGAGGATATTGAGAAAATCAAGAAAGACTTAGCTGCCTATACCAAACTTCCACAATCTGCAAGAGAAAAGATTGAGGCTCTTTTTAAAGAAGCAAAGAGAGATATTTCTAAAGCAAGAGAACTTAAAGAAGAACTTGATCGCTGGAATGTTTATCGTGAATACGAGGATAGATTTTTAGATTTATTTAGAAAAGAAAAAGAGAAAGAAAAAGATAAAGATAACCACTAAGTTAGAGTAGATGCATCTCTTTATTCAAGGCTCTCCAGGAATAGGCAAGACAACTCTTGTTAAAGAGCTGGTAAAGAAAAAGCCATCTCTTAGAGGATTCTATACTGAAGAGATAAGAGAAAAGGGTAAAAGGTTAGGGTTTAAAGTAAAAACTATTTCGGGCGAGGAAGCTGTTTTTGCTCATATAAATTTTTCCACTCCCTTTAAAGTATCTCGTTACAAAGTAGACATAGATATTTTTAACAGAGTAGTAATAAAGGAGTTAAACGAATGTTTAAGCCAGAATTGCGAGTATTTGGTAATAGATGAAATAGGCAAGATGGAGTTATTTTCTGAGAAGTTTAAGCAAATTCTCTGGCAGATTTTGCAAAAGAAAAAGACTATATCTACACTCCCTTTGAAAGGAGAAAGTCCCTTTTTAGAGAAAGTAAGGAGTTTACCTTCAGTGAGCCTGCTACAGCTAACCAAGGAAAACTACTCTCAGATTTTAAATTACGCCCAGATTTTTTTAAATACGGTGCCTTTGGAGAAAATAAGGAAATGGGAAGAGAAGGCAAAAAAAGTAGGATTGAATGAAAGGATTCTCATTGAGAACGCGTCTTATGAACTCGCTTCTCTAATAAAGAAGCTAAACCTGGGCAATAAAGGAGTGGTAATTGCAGGAAGAGGTAATAATGGAGCGGATGTATTAAGTTGTGCACGAAAGCTTTTAGGTAAGGGTTACCAGATAGAGATTGTTGTTTTAAACTATAATAGAGCTGGCGAGGAAGTTAAGTTTCAAGTAAGTATTTTAGAAAAAGTTAAAAAGATTCATTTTGTAGATACTGAGGAGGATTTAAGGATTCTAAAGAGCGTTCTAAAGAGTAAGGATTTTATTTTAGATGGAATTTTAGGGATAGGGATAAAAGGAGAACCCACCCCTTTTATTAAAAAGGTTATTGAGCAAATAAATGCAGGTAAAAGCAAAATAGTTGCCTGTGATATTCCTAGTGGTCTTTCTCCTCTTCAGGGAGCAGTTCACCCTTTTGTTGTAAAAGCAGATTACACCGTTACTTTCGTCGCTCCTAAAGAAGGATTCTTTTTAAATGAGGGGTTAGATTTCTTCGGGGAGATATTTATAGCTGACATTGGTATTTCACGGCAACTCTTAGAAAAATTGAATTAACATGAATCAAGAATTGGATAAGATTATAGAGAAAATAAGAATTAAAGAGGATTTAGCAGAGAGAATCGGTGAGCAAGCCAGAGAGGAGTATAACAAGATTGTGGACTCAGCCTATCAAGAAAGAAAAAATATTTTTGACAGAGTAAAAAGAATGTATGAGGAAAAGAAATCTAAGCTCAGAGAGGAGATCTTAAAACAAACAGAAGAGGGAAAAGCACGAATTTATAAAGAAGGCGAACAAGTTTTAGAAAAGTTAAGAGAACAGAAACAGGAAATCGTTAAAAAACTAGAGGAATTTTTAATTTCTCAGATAGATGGCTATAGAGAGGGTTAAAAAGGTTCAGATTGTAGGTTTTCAAGAACTAAAGAAACCTGTTATAGAAACATTACAGGAGAAGGAAATTCTTCACATAGAGAACACCTTTTCTAAGAGTTTCTCTTGGCAAGAAGTATCTTCGCTAAGAAGGATAGAGAGGGTGTTCCGAGCATTTGAGCAGTTAGGGGAGAAAAATTTCTTAGGAGATATTTTCCCTCAAAGGGTATTTCTTAAAAAAGACAGGTTTAAAAAAGTAGATGTTAAGAAAGTAGAGAGTAAACTAAGAGAAATTACAGAGATATTAAAGGAGAGAGACGAGCTTCTTCTAAGAGAGGAGAATATTCGGCAAAAGATAGTTAATCTTTTTACTGTTGAGTTTTTAAATATATCTCTTAAAGAGCTTACTTCTCTTAAGAAAGTTGAGCTTCTTTTCCTAAAGATATCTCCAAAAGAAAAAAGCAAACTTTCCAAGCTAGAAGGGGTAATACTAAAACCCATTGCTTCTTTAGGGAAAAAAGAAGTTATACCTTTTTGCGTAAGAAAAGAACAAAAAGAGAAGGTGATTAAGATTTTGAGAGAAGAGAAGCTGGAACTTTTGGAGTTCCCTATCAGTATCTGGAAGGAGTTTGAAAGTTACTCTCCTATAGAGGCAAAGAAGCTTTTAGAGCAAAAACTTTCCCAAATTCAAAGCAGGATTAAGGAGTTAGATAAGAGGTTAAAGACTTACCTTGTCTATAAGGAAGAGTTAATGGTTCTTTATGATTACCTTCTGAATGAAAATTTTAAAGATGCATTAACAGAGAGCTTTCCTAAGACAAAGAGGTTGTTTATCTTGGAAGGTTGGGTGTTGGAAAAAGAAGAGAAAGAATTATTTTCTTCCTTAAATAGGTTTAGAGAAAAAGTTTATATTAGAGTAAGAGAACCTTTTAAAGAGGAATTGCCTCCTACCAAGTTAAGAAATAGGCCAGTGTTTGAGCCTTTTCAAATTTTAGTTAATATGTATGGAGCGCCCCACCCTGCTTCTTTAGATCCTACGGTATTTTTAGCTCCCTTTTTCTTTTTTTTCGTAGGAATATGTATATCGGATGCTGGCTATGGGGCAATCTTAGCAGGTTTAAGTTTCTACATTTTAAAAAGAAAAAAATTAACTTATTCTGGAAGGATATTTTTTAGACTTCTTTCTTTGTTGGGACTTTCCACTTTTTTAGTAGGTTCTTTTTTAGGAAGTTTTTTAGGAATTTCTTTACCTTTTAAAGGAATAGATATCTTAAGCTCTCCTTTTCAATTTTTACTCTTCTGCTTCTTTTTAGGCTTTCTTCAAGTCCTTTTGGGAGTGGTTTTAAAAGTTTACTTAGAGTTTAAAAATAAGAATTACCAGAGAGCGATGAGCTTTTTAAGCTGGGCAGGGATGCTTATAAGTTTGCCCTTCTTTTTTATCTTTAAAATAGCCCTGTTTAAATTTTTGAGTATAGGAGCTGCTTTGGGTATACTGCTTTTTTCTTCCCAGAGTAAGAATATCTTAAAAAGGTTTGCTATTGGGCTCTACGAGTTATACGGAATAACTCGTTATTTCTCTGATATTCTTTCCTATTCTCGTTTACTTGCTTTAGGCATGGCCACAGGAGTTATTGCTATGGTGATAAACCTACTAGCTAAGTCGGCCTTAAGCATTCCTTTTGTGGGATTCCTTATTGCAGGAGGAATTTTTTTAGGAGGGCACATTTTTAATCTCTTTATAAATCTTATGGGAGGATTTATTCATTCTGCTAGACTTCAATTTGTAGAATTTTTCTCTAAATTTTTTATTTTAGGGAGAGATTTCTTTCGACCTCTAAAAATAGAAACTAGATACGTCGCTCTTTTAAAGAAAACAAAAGAATAAATTAGAAGGAGGTAAAGATGGGTATGGGATTAGCTTTAGCAATTTTTGGAGGAGCTACAGCAGTAGCTTTAGCAGGAATTGGTTCCTCTATTGGAGTAGGTATAGCAGGACAGGCTTCTAACGGCGTAATGAGTGAGAAACCAGAGAATTTTGCTCCTTTACTTCTTTTAACCGCTCTGCCTGGAACGCAAGGTATCTATGGTTTTTTAATTGGGGTAGTATTAATAATGAAGGTGGGTTTCTTAGGTAAGGAAGTAGTTTCTTTAAGTTCTCATCAGGGTTTAGGGATATTTTTTGCTTGCCTGCCTGTAGCTCTGGCAGGATTAGTTTCCGGAATACACCAAGGAAAGGTTTGTGCTACGGGTGTATATATGGTGGCAAAACAGCCAGGTGATTTTGTAAAACCTCTGGTAATGGCGGTATTTGTAGAGTTTTATGCAGTGTTGGGGTTGCTCACCTCTTTGTTAATTTTAAATGGAATAAAGCTATGAAGGAGTTTGATTCTTTTTTAGAAAAGATTGTTCAGGAAAAGGAAGAAGAAAAAAGAAAACTTCTGGAGGAAGCAAAGAAGAGAAGAGCTAAACTTTTGCAAACTATAGAAGAAGAAGCCCGCTTTCATTTTGAGGAATGGTTTTCTAGAGAAAAAGAAATTCTTTTGAGAAAAAAAGAAGAGGAGATATTTAAGGCAAAATTAGAGATAAAAAAAAGAATCCTTGAGGAGAAGGAGAAGATCGTCTACGAAGCTTTAGAGAAAGTAAAGGAGTTTCTAGAGAAAAATCCACACAAGTTGCCTAAAAAGAAAATAATTACTCCTTCTGGAGAGAGAGAAGAGCAGCTTTCTTACGGAGAATTTCTAAAATTTTTAAAAGAAAAGTTCGCTGACCAGATAGATAAGTTTTTTATATGAACCAGAGCACGATTAGTTTTGCCTTAGGAAAAATAGGTATTTTAGAGAAAACTTTGGTGTCTCCTTCTCTTTTGGAAGAGATTGTAAAATTAAATTTGGAAGAGGTTTTATTGAAGCTCAAAGATACTTTTCTTTATCAGGAGGCTTTAAAAAAGAGGGATATATACTGGGAGGAGATATTTATTAGAGAGGAAAAGATGTTAAAGGAAATTTGCCAACAGTTACTACCCCAAGAAGAGTCAAGAGAATTTTTCCAAAGGGTAGAAAGTCCTCAGAGTTTAAGAGAGCTTATCCCAAAAAGTGGGAAATATCAAAAGGATTTAAAAGAATTTATAGAGTTCTATCTGATTATTCTTGATATTTTAAATTTCTTAAGGATAAAAGCGTACCAGTTAAAAGAGGAGTATTATCTTGATAGAGATAAGTTTAGGCTACCCCAAGATTTAGAGAAAAAAATTTTTTTTGCTTTCAATCCTAAG
>QNCE01000020.1 GCA_003644405.1 Candidatus Omnitrophota bacterium
AACAAATTCGCCAAAGGCGATTTCCCTTATTTGTTCCGACAATACTTTCGTCTCAGAGTTAACTTCCAGCTTAAAAAAGAAGTTAATGAATGTGAGGTTAAACCATGCCGAGGGCGGGAGTCGAACCCGCATAGAGTTACCTCCACCGGTTTTTGAGACCGGCGCGTCTGCCAATTCCGCCACCTCGGCATTTACTTTATTTATTATCCTACTCCTATTAGTCTTGCCCCTTAAGAACTTCTCTCTTCTATTAACTACGCGGGAACAACTAAATTAAGCTTCGCTGTAATAACAGCGAAAGTTGTTACCGCCACCTCGGCATTTACTTTATTTATTATCTTACCTCTATCAACTCTATTCCCTAACAATCTCTTTCTTCTTCTAACTACGCGGGAACAACTAAATTAAGCTTCGCTGTAATAACAGCGAAAGTTGTTACCGCCACCTCGGCATTTACTTTATATTTTAACTTTATATTTTATTTGTTCTTAGAACTTTTAAAATCTTAGCATTAGCAAAATTCTTTGTCAATTGACAATTTTTCTGTTAGATGATATATTTTAGTTTAAAGTTTCTCCCTAAAGTGAACAGGAGAATAAATACAATTTAAAGAGGGGGCCGTAGTTTCTGCCAAAGGCGGACCCGCTTATGAGCGGGCGATCCTTGATAGGCCATTTAAAAATAAATAAATTTCTTCTTCGATCATACTGCAGGGGTGACAGTCCGCCGTGATTAGCTTCTTAGGTTTAACTTACAGGCGGACGTCAGAGGGGCAGAGCCCCTATGAGGAGCGTAAGCGACAGGGCCGTAGTTTCTGCCAAAGGCGGACCCGCTTATGAGCGGGCAGTTGGGAGTAAGTTGTCTGCAACGTTAAGTTGCAGTATTCTTAAATATACGACTTCCTCCATTGTTTGCGATGTTAAAGATAGGTTATCTCTTTAAAATAGAAGCTAAAATAGAGAAGAGATGGGGCCGTAGTTCAGTTGGGAGAACGCTACGCTGGCAGCGTAGAGGTCACGGGTTCAAATCCCGTCGGCTCCACCAGTAAATTTCTTAAAGAATTGTTGAGGTTAGGCGTCCAAGTTTCTATTGCTGGTAGTATCCATTTTTCTGTAGATAGAGCACTTAGTTTAGGCTGTAATACCATGCAGATATTTTCCCGGAACCCTCGAAAATTTAGAAAGGGTTTTCTAAAAGGAGAAGATATAGAGCTTTTTAAAAAAAAGATCAGTAATTCTCCTATATTTCCACTTATTATTCACGCTCCTTATACCTTGAATTTAGCCACCCCTCAAAAATTTTTCCATTGGGTTACTACCAAAGAATTTATCGCTGATTTGATAGAAGCAGATAAATTAGGCGCTCACTACATAGTCGTCCATCCGGGTTGTTATAAAGGGACTAGTGAAGAGAAAGGGCTAAATCAGGTAGTAAAGGCTTTAGAGAAGGTACTGAAAAACACTCCAGAGGTAAAGACAGAAATTCTTTTGGAAAACACCGCAGGAAGTGGAACATGGTTGGGATTTAAGGTTTCTCACTATAAATTCATATTGGAAAATTTGGGCTTTACTCCCCGCATAGGTATATGTTTAGATACTGCCCATGCTTGGTGTGCAGGTTATAGGATAAATACTCAACAAGGTTTAGAAGAACTCCTACAGGAAATAGAAAAAGAGATAGGTCTTCAAAGATTAAAGGTTACCCACCTCAATGATACACTAGATGAGTTAGGGTCAAGAAAAGATCACCACTATCATATTGGAAAGGGGATGATTGGTAAGGAGGGTTTTTCTTTGATAGTCAACCATCCTTTTCTTAAGAACTTACCTTTTATCCTAGAGACACCTAAAAAAAGTGATAAGGATGATATAAAGAATTTAGATGCTGTAAGAGCACTTTATAAAGATGAATTACTCTAAAGAAATTGATAAAAAGTGGCAAGATTACTGGAAAGAGATTAAGCTTTTTAATGTTGATGTGAAAGATAAGTCAAAGCCTAAGTATTACTGTTTAGTAATGTTTCCTTATCCCTCCAGTGAACTTCATGTAGGGCATGCACGGAATTATATTATTGGTGATGCCGTAGCCCGGTATAAGATAATGCGGGGGTATAAAGTTTTGTCTCCTATGCGGTGGGATGCTTTTGGATTGCCGGCAGAGAATCAGGCTATAAAGCATAATATCCATCCTAAAAAGTGGACATTTAATAATATAAACCGGATTAAAGAACAACTTAACAGTTGGGGCACCGGTTATGATTGGGACAAAGAAGTAAACAGCTGCCTCCCTGAATATTATAAATGGACACAATGGATTTTTTTAAAACTTTACTCTCGGGGCTTAGCTTATAAGAAAGAAGCGCCAGTAAACTGGTGTCCCCGTTGTTTAACTGTATTAGCTAATGAGCAGGTAATTGGAGGAAAATGTGAAAGGTGTTCTTCAGAAGTAGAACAGAAAAAGTTAAAACAGTGGTTTTTTAGAATTACCGATTATGCTGAAAGACTCCTTAAGGATTTAGATTTGTTGGAGGATTGGCCAGAGAGAGTTAAGATAATGCAAAAGAATTGGATTGGTAGATCTGAGGGAGTAGAGATTTACTTTCCTTTGAAAGGTGCCCAGCTTAGGATTAACTGTTTTACTACGCGTGTTGACACAATTTTTGGAGCTACATTTTTAGCTTTGAGCTGGGATCATCCTCTTATAGAAGTTCTTGTTCAGAACAATCCTAAAAGAGAAGAAATAGTTAACTTTATTGAGAAGATTAAGAATCAACCGTATTCGATAAGACTTTTAGATAATTTTGAAAAAGAGGGTATTTTCACTGGTAAATTTGCTATTAACCCTATGACTAATAAAGAGATTCCCATCTGGATTGCTAATTATATCCTCTCTGAGTATGGGACAGGAGCAATAATGTGTGTACCTGCTCATGATAGAAGAGATTTTGATTTTGCAAAGAAATACGGACTTCCCATTGTGGAGGTAATTAGAGCTCCTCAAAAAAAAGAAGAAGCCCCTTTAGAAGAAGTTTATGAAGGTGAAGGAGTCTTGGTTAATTCAGGAGAATTTAGTGGACTTAACTCTCAGGAGGCTAAAGAAAAAATTGCTGATTTTATGGAGAAAAATGATATAGGTAAAAGAAAAGTTAACTATAAATTAAGAGATTGGCTTATATCTCGACAACGTTACTGGGGTACTCCTATTCCTATTGTTTACTGTGATAAGTGTGGAGAGGTTCCTGTTCCTGAGGAACAACTTCCTGTTCTCCTTCCGGAGAAGGTAGAATTTCTTCCTACGGGACAGTCACCACTAACTTATGTGGAGGAGTTTATCAAAACCAGGTGTCCCCGTTGCGGAGGATCTGCACTTAGAGAGACTGATACTATGGATACATTTGTGGACTCCAGTTGGTATTATCTAAGATACATTTCTCCTAAAGAGGAAAAGTCTCCTTTTGTTAGTGAAGATGTAAATTACTGGTTACCTGTAGACCAATACATTGGTGGAGTAGAGCATGCTATTTTACATCTTATGTACGCACGTTTCATCAATAAGTTCTTTTACGATTTAGGTCTAATAAATTTTAAAGAACCGTTTAGGCGTCTGTTTACTCAAGGGATGATTGTAAAAGATGGAGCAAAAATGTCTAAGTCTAAGGGGAACGTGGTGTCTCCTGATTATATTATAGACACCTATGGCGCTGATACCATGAGACTTTATATTCTTTTTATCGGTCCTCCCCAGAAAGATGCAGAGTGGCATGATGAGGGACTTTTAGGTTGTTCTCGATTTATAGCCAGAGTGTTAAGACTCCTAGACCTACTTTCTCAGTATAAAAAAAATAATGTTGATAAAGATAATCCTCATCAAAAGTTGCTTCTGAGAAAAATGCATCACACAATTAAGGAAGTTACTCAGGATTTGGAAGGTAACTTTCAATTTAATACTGCCATAAGTAGGATTATGGAATTAGTGAATCATATATACAAATCTCTAGATACTGGACAAATCAGTAAAGAGTTATTTCGTCAGGCAATAGATACGGTATTTTTGCTTTTAGCTCCCTTTACTCCCCATATAAGTGAAGAGGCAAATAAAATTTTAGGCAATTCTGGTTCTATTTTTCATAGAAATTGGCCTAGTTATGATCCTAAATATTTAGAGCAGGAGGAGGTAGAAATTGCTATTCTTATCGATGGGAAATTGAGAGCTCATCTTAAGATAGATACTCAGTGGAGTGAAAAAAAAGTAGTAGAGGAAGCCCTCTCTCTAGAAAAAGTAAAAAATTATCTTAAAGGTGCTCCTCCTAAAAAAACGTTCTACATAAAAAATAAGGTTCTTAATCTCGTTACTAATGGATGATTCCTCTTACTTATAGAGAAAGAAGGATTCTTTTGCTAATAGGGGCTCTCCTTCTTTTAGGAGGGATACTAAGAGTTTCTGGCGTTACCTTCCCTTCTTTTAGAGAAGAAAAGACTACCTCCTTAAAGAAAGTTAACATAAATACTGCTACCTTAGAGGAGTTAACTACTCTTCCCTATATAGGAGAAAAAATTGCCCTCAAAATTATTAATCATCGCAAACTCCACGGAGAGTTTAAAAATCTAAAAGATCTTCTAGAGATTAAAGGGATAGGTCCTAAGAAGTTAGAACTCATTAAGAATTATGTAATCTTTTAAAAGTTTGCATAATTTTTCCCTTTTTCTTTCTTTAATTGTAGGTATCCTTCTAGGGCGAGTTGCTAAAAATTTTCTCCCTTTCGTTGCTCTCTTGGCAACTTTTCTCTTTCTTTCTTCCTATTTTTTCCATAAGAGAAACAAACCAATTGCCTGGGGAATTTGCTTTTTCTTATTCTTCATAGTTTTAGGTACTCTTTGGAGTTTACCTAAATATTTTACTAGTCCTGAGCAGATTTTAGCAGAGAAAAGAGATTTTCATATCAAGGTAATTTCTTTTCCCAAAAGAGTTTTAGCCAGGCAGGTTTACTTTGCTCAGATATTTAGAGTAGATAACTTCCCCTTTTACCTTAAAGCAAAAGTTGTAGACTTCTCTCATCTAAAAAAAGACTACCTAAGTAGGTATCACATAGAAGGAAAACTTTCTTTGTATGTTTATAAGGGAAGAAAATTTTATACTCTCTGGATAAGTAAAAATACCTCCCAACTTAAGTATAAAGATAAATGGATTGATGTTCTTCTAAAAAAGGTAACACTTTTTTTAACTAACCTCTACAGGTCTAAATTATCTGCCCAAGCATATTCCTTTCTGTCAGCAACATTTTTAGGGAGAAGAGAGTTGCTTCCAAGGAAAGTAAAGAAAATTTTTGCTACTTCAGGAACCTCTCACCTTCTGGCTATAAGTGGATTGCACATAGGGATGACAGCTTTAGTATTGATGTACCTTTTAAAATTTTTTAACCTAGCTCTTCCTAAAAGAATAGTTATTTCTATTGCTTTTCTCTTTTTCTATACTTTTCTGGTGGGGGCAAGAGCTCCCACTTTAAGGGCTGCTATTATGTATACAATTTTTGGTATAAGTTTTCTTTTACAGAGAAAGACTCATCCTCTTAACGTTTTAGGTCTCTCTGGCATACTTTCTTTATTTATAAATCCCTTATGGGTTTTCGATATAGGATTTCAGCTTTCTTTTATCTCAGTATTAGGAATTATTTTAGGATATAGAGTTTTTAGAATAAATATCCACTCTTCAGTTTTCCTAAGTACTTACTTTAAAAATATTCTTTTTACCTCTTTATTTGTTTTATTATCTATTGCAGGATTGACTTCTTATTACTTTGGAAAAGTTTATATCTCCAGTATATTGACTAACTGGATCTTAGTTCCTCTTTTTGTATTTATTATTTTCGTCAATTTCCTATTTATAATTTTCTCTTTTTTTCCCTTATTGGGAGAGTGTATAGGATATCTAGTTTCTTTCCTCATCTTTGGGTTTATAAAGATTGCAAGTTTTCTCTCCTGGTTAAGTAGGGTTAATTTGAATTTTTATTCTTCCGGAAAGGGAGTTATTATCTATTACTTAATTTTAATCTGTCTAGGAAGTTTGATATACAAATTTAGAGGAAAGCTTGTGGGGGGATTAAAACTGTTTTCAAAAAGCCTCACTTTATGTATAATAAATACAGTATGGAAAAAACCTACAAATCCAAAGTAATTTTTTTAGAGATTTCAAAAAAAGTACTCTTACCTTTTCTTTTTTTCATTATTTTAGGAAGTTTATACTTCATCTATAGGTACAGATTTGCTAATTTTCTATCTAGCTTTACTCAAACTCAAATAGCAAAATACATCCGCACTTTTTTTATTATTAATTTTACTTTTCTTTTTCAGAGAGTGATAGGAGGTATTTTCTCTTGGTATGAGAAAAAAGTTGCTCTTCAGACAAAAACTCGTTTAGATGAGGAATTAATTCCTCTCCTAAGAAGAACAGCAAAGATAGGATTATGGGTTATCTCTTTACTCATAATTCTACCTTTATTTGGCGTAAATATTACTGCCTTGGTTACTACCTTAGGAGTAGGTTCTTTAGCTATTGCTTTAGCTGCTCAAGATACAATCGCTAATATAATTGCCGGGTTTATGATTATGATAGATAGACCTTTCAGGATAGGTGATAGAATAAAATTACCTACAGGAGAGGTGGTTACTGTTTTAGATATTGGGATAAGGCGCTCTAAATTTTCCTTAGATGACCAAGCAATAATAATTGTTCCTAATTTAGAGTTGAGTAAAAATAAAATTGTGAATTTTACTTATGCGGAGGAGGAGCTAAAAAAGAATATACTGCAAGATAAGTTAAATTGAGAAGAAATTTAATTTTTAAAGTAATTAAGAGGAAAATTTAAGTTTATTTTTTCTATGGAAGAGTATTACCGCTCTTACTGTGAGGATGATTTCTGGCTAATTAGAGAAACTGTATGGGCACCTTCTCTTCAAAATATTCGTGAATCCCAGTTTACCCTAGGGAATGGTTACTTTGCTACTCGAGGAGTATTAGAGGAGATTCCTTACGATGCTATGTCTGGTACCTACATTGCAGGAATTTATGATGGTATTGGTTCTCAGGTTAAGGAGTTAGTGAATTTTCCTAATCCCTTTAATTTCCGCTTTACAGTGAATGGAGAAAAAATTGGTTTAGGAGCGATGAGAAACGTATTTCATAAGCGTATCTTAAATACTAAGAAGGCACTTTTAGTGAGACATACGCTTTTTGAGAATGTAAGAAGAGAGAGATTTGATTACCAGTCTATAAGATTTGTTTCTTTAAATAATAAGAATTTAGGAGTTATGCAGATTATTTTTACTCCTTTAGATAAGAATTGTCTTTTGGATGTCTATACAGGAATTGATACTTCAGTTTTTAATGTAGGTACAGTTACTGAAGGTAGAAAAAAGCACTTTAAAGTTAAGGAGGCGGGTCAGTTTAAGAACGCAGGTTATTTGGCAGTTGTGACTTTAGAGAAGAAATATGTAGTGATTTACTGGGCAGGATTCTACTATGAAGTTGATGGGAAAAAGATTTTTGCTTCTGACAATGTTTTTCAATTTGAACTTAAGAAAAATCAAACTGTGAAATTTACTAAAATATTTTTCATAAAACATTTTCCTTATCGAGAAGATATCCACCTTTACAAAGAGAGGACATTTATTAGATTTTCCCAAGCTTTCCACACAGATTTTAACAAGCTCATCACTAAACATATAAAAAAATGGGAGGGTGTGTGGAAAAAGGTAGATATAATCATTGAGGGGACTGCTAACTTACAGCAAAATTTAAGATTCAATCTCTATCATCTTCTTATATCTGCTCCTCAAGATAAAGGATTTTCCAGTGTCGGTGCTCGAACTTTAAGTGGGGAAGGTTATCGAGGACATATTTTTTGGGACACTGAATTGTTTGTAATGCCTTTCTATCTTTACACTTTTCCTCAGATTGCCAAAAATATCCTTCTCTATCGCTATCGAAGGTTATCTAAAGCTAGAGAGTTAGCTAAAAGGGAAGGTTATCAGGGAGCTAAATTCCCTTGGGAGTCTGCAGATACGGGAGAAGAAGAAACTCCTGCCTGGGCAAGAGATTTTGATGGTTCCATTATAAAGATTCAAACCCATCTTTACGAACATCATATAACTGCAGATATAGCTTATGCTTTTTATAAATACTATTTAGCTACTGGTGATGAAAAGTTCTTAAAAAAATATGCTTGTGAAATTATTTTTGAAACAGCCCGTTTCTGGACTTCTCGAGTTTTTTACAATAAAATTACTAAAAGATACGAGATAAGAGGAATAATTGGACCAGATGAGTTCCACATTAATGTGAATAACAATGCTTATACTAATGGCTTGGCACAATGGAACCTCTCGTTAGCTTACACTCTTTTTTTCTATCTCAAAAAAAGAGCACCTTCAACTTTATTTCGACTTACTAAGAAATTGGATCTTACTGAGAAAGAAGTGAAGGATTGGATAAAAATTGCTAAGAAGCTTAAGCCGAATATAGATAAGAAAAATAAAGTTATTGAGCAGTTTGATGGGTATTTTAAATTGAAAGATATAGAGCTCAAAAATACCGATGAGAATGGTATCCCTCTTCTTCCCAAGCCTATTAAACCTAAAGACTTAAAGTATACAAAACTCATAAAGCAGGCTGATGTTCTTATGCTTCTTTATCTTTTAAGGGATAGGTTTAGTTTTTCTGTGGTAAGAGCTAACTATGATTACTATATAAAAAGAACGCTTCATAAATCCTCTCTCAGCGCTCCTATTCATGCCATAATGGCAGTAAAGTGTGAAGATATGCACCGAGCCTATAATTTTTTCAATGTTTCTCTGCGTACCGATATAAGCAATCTTTACGGTAATACACGCGAAGGTATTCATGCAGCAAGTTTAGGGGGAACGTGGCAAGCAGTAGTTTTTGGTTTTTGCGGAATAGAATTTAAAAATGGTATAATCAGCGTTACTCCTAAATTTCCTCGTACTTGGCAAAAAGTGAAACTATCCCTCACTTATCGAGGTGATAAAGTAGAATTTAATTTGACAAACGAAGAAGCAAGAGTAAAAATAGTATCTAAAAAGAAGAAAAAAATGAAAGTTGTAGTATTTGGTAAATCTTATTCTATTTTAACTAATAAAAAGTATAAATTTCTCAAAAAAGGTCTTAAGAAGGAGGAGTACTATTACTAAAAAGAAAAAAACTCACAAAAAAAAGTTAAGCATTGCTCATCTCCATTGGGGATTTCCTCCTATTATAGGAGGAGTAGAGACCCACCTTACTATAATCTTACCCCATATGGTAAAAAAAGGGCATAGAGTTTCTCTTTTAACTTGTTCTGCTGAGAAAGCAAGAGCAAAGGAAATCTACCAGGGGGTAGAAGTTTTTCGCTATCCTATTATGGACTTAAACTGGCTGTACAAAAGAGGGTTGCAGGGTTTAGAAGAAGAGGTAAGTCAAGTTTTTACTTCCTTTGTAGATAAAACCAAGCCTCATATTCTTCATGCCCATAATATGCATTATTTTAGTGAAATTCATGTTTCTACTTTAGAAAGAATAGCAAAGAAAAAAGGTATTCCTTTGATTCTTACTGCTCACAACGTTTGGGATGATGTTTTGTTTTTAGAACTTACCCATAAGATAGATTGGCAACATATTATTGCAGTAAGTCACTATATTAAGAAGGAAATTATAGGGATAGGTATAGATGATAGAAAGATTACTGTGGTTCACCATGGCTTAGATGAAACTAAATTTCATCCTCGGATTAAACCATCACGAATTTTAAAAAAGTATCCTCAGCTTAAGAATAAGAAAGTAATTTTTCATCCTGCAAGAATTGGTTTAGCTAAGGGATGTGATATAAGCATTAAGGCTATAAATATTGTAAGAGAAAAGTATCCTGAAGTAATTTTGGTATTAGCAGGTTCTAAGAATATTATCGATTGGGGAGCAACCCAACAAAGAGATATCGCTTACATGGTAAATCTTATAAAGCATTTTAGATTAGAAAAAAACATTCTTATAGATTTTTATTCTCTGGAAGAGATGCGTGAACTCTATGCTTTAAGCGATATTTGTGTTTATCCCTCTACAGTTCCTGAACCTTTTGGCTTAACGATGTTGGAGGCCCAGGCTTGTGGAAAACCTATGATTGTTACTAACTCCGGAGGGATGTCTGAGATAATAAAAGATGGGGTAAATGGTTTTGTTATTAATATCAGAGACTTTGAAAATTTGGCAGCTAAAATTATTCAGTTATTAGAAGATAGACGCTTACGGGAAAGATTAGGTTATACAGGTAGACAGATTGTCGAATCTTATTATACTAAAGAAAGAGTTACTCACGATACTCTTGCAGTTTATAGAAAGTTTATTAATTTTTAGAAATAAGATATGCTTAGAGGATGGAGTAAAAAAACTGTAGTAGAGTTGGTGAAAAGCAGATTAGGAGAAGCTTCGTTTGTTGTTGTTTCTAACCGCCAACCTTATATTCATAAATTTATTAAGGGAAAAATTCATTGTTTAAGAGGCCCAGGAGGAGTAATAACTGCTCTTGATCCTGTGATGAAGGAGATTAAAGGTTTATGGGTTTGCTGCGGTAGTGGAGATGCTGACAAAATTGTTGCTAAAGATAATAAAGTGAATGTTCCTCCGGAAAAACCCTCTTATCAAGTTAAGTATGTATGGTTAACTAAGGAAGAAAATTTAGGTTATTATTATGGATTTTCTAATCAAGCTCTCTGGCCTCTTTCTCATCTAGTTTTTGTCAAACCAATCTTTAGGGAAGAAGACTGGAAAATTTATAAAGGAGTAAATAAAAAATTTGCCCAAAGTATCTACGAAGAGATAAAGGATAAAAAGGCGGTAGTATTTATTCAGGATTATCACCTTACTATGGTAAGTAAGTATTTAAAAGAGTTCAAACCCGATGTTGTTACTATCCTTTTTTGGCATATCCCTTGGCCTACTTACGATGTGTTTAGAATTCTTCCCTGTAGGCAGGAGTTCTTAGAGGGTCTACTTAGTTATGACCTTTTAGGGTTTCATATAAGATACTTTTGCAATAATTTCTTTGAAGCAGTAGCAAATGAACTGGAGAGTAAAATAAATAAAGAGACATCCACTGTTATTTATCAAGGTAAATCTACGTTAGTAAAAGCTTATCCTATAAGTATTGACTTTGAAGGGATTAGTACTAAAAGTAGGGAGAAAGAGGTAGAAGAAGCTATGGTATCTTTGAAGGAGGAGTTTAGTTTAGAAGGTTACAAAATCATTGTCGGGTTAGATAGGATAGATTATACCAAAGGAATAATAGAGAGAATTCTAGCCATAGATAAACTTCTTCAGTTATATCCTGAACTTAAAGAGAAAATTATATTTATTCAAATGGGGGAGATATCCCGTATTCATATCGCTCAGTACAAACAACTTAATGATCAAATAAATGCTTTGGTGGAGGAGGTGGATTTTAAGCATTCCACAGATAGCTGGCGACCTATAATTTTTGTAAGAAGACATCTCTCGTTCAGTGAACTTTTAGCTTTTTATAGGTTAGCAAATGTATGTATAGTAAGCTCTCTCCACGATGGAATGAATCTGGTGGCTAAGGAATTTGTCTCTTCTCGGTGCGATGAATTAGGGGTACTGGTCTTGAGTAAATTCACAGGGGCAGCACGAGAACTTAAGGAGGCAGTGCTTATTAACCCTTACTCTCAAAGGGAGAGTGCAGAAGCACTCTTTTTTGCTCTCAGTATGAAGGAAGAAGAACAAAAAAGGAGAATGAGAGCTCTAAGAGCTTATATTCAGCGTAATAATATCTGGCGTTGGATTGGTAAAATAGTTGCTGATATTCCTTGGAAGTGATGGATGATGTTGTCCTTCCTTTTGAGGCAATTGTTTTTGATTTAGATGGTGTAGTTACTCAAACTGCTCACCTTCATTTTCAAGCCTGGAAGCAAACTTTTGATGAGTATTTGCGTTTTAAAGAGAAAGAAAATTTTAAGGAATTTACTGAAAAGGATTACCTTGAGTATGTGGACGGAAGACCACGCTATGATGGAGTTAAGACTTTTCTTTCTTCTCGAGGGATTCAAATTAGCTGGGGAGAGCCCAGCGATCCTTCTGGTGAGGAAACGATTTGTGGCTTAGGAAATAAAAAGAATGCTATTTTTAAGAATCTTTTAGAGAGCAAAGGGGCTAAAAAATACCCTACTACGGTAGAGCTTATCAAAAGGCTTAAGGAAAGAGGAGTAAAAATAGGAGTAGCTTCTTCATCTAAAAATTGCCGCGCTATTCTTAACTCTACCCAAATTATAAATCTTTTTGATACTTATGTAGATGGGATAGTTTCTCAGCAGTTCAGTCTTAAAGGCAAACCTGAACCAGATATATTTCTCTTAGCTAGTAAAAATTTAGAAGCTTCCCCTTCTAAGACAGTAGTAGTTGAAGATGCTAACTCAGGAGTAGAGGCAGGTCGCAACGGAGGTTTTGGATTAGTTATAGGAGTTGCCCGCAAAAATAATAAAGAAAGTCTCCTAAATTTTGGAGCAGATATAGCAGTTAGTGATTTAAAGTTCATAGATATAGAGTGGATTACTGAATGGTTTAGAAAATCTCCTTTTTATCTCTTTGATTTCTGGGATAAAGGAACGAAAGAGGAGTTAGAAGAGGTTTTTAAGAAAAATGAAGATATGGTTTTAAACTCTTGGTATTTTTTAAGTTTTAAAGATGCTCTTTCTTCTAGAAAGAAGTTGGCTTTTTTCTTTGACTATGATGGCACACTTACCCCTATTGTTAAGAGGCCAGAGTTAGCAGTGTTATCTACCCAGATGCGTAGCTTAATTGAAAAAATAGCTAAAAAATACCCTACTGCCATAGTAAGTGGAAGAGAGAGAGAAGATGTAGAAAAGCTGGTAGGTGTAGAAGATATTTACTATGTAGGAAGTCATGGTTTTGATATAAAAGGAAGAAATCTATCACATATTCATCCTCAAGCAAAAGAGGTAGTTCCTTTAATTTCTCGTATAGCGGAAGAGTTTTCTACTAAATTGAAAGATATTAAGGGTGTGATTGTTGAAAATAAGAAATTCAGTGTCGCTCTCCATTACCGTCTTGTAGAGGAAAGATTCTTAAATAAAGTCAAGGAGGTAGTAGATAAGGTAAAGGCAGAATATCCTAACTTGCGGTTGATGTGTGGTAAGAAGGTTTTTGAATTTATACCTGATATTGATTGGGATAAGGGTAAGGCTATAAGATGGCTTCTTAGTATATTAGATATTTCTTGGAGAGAGTATGCGGTAATTTATATCGGGGATGATACTACCGATGAGGATGCTTTTAGAATGGTACGCACCAGAGGAATAGGAATTTTAGTCTCTGAAAGTAGGATTCCTTCAGCTGCTGATTACTTTGTTCATTCTCCCCAAGAAGTTAGAGAGTTGTTAGAGAAATTTATATGAAAGACTCTACTTGGACGATTACTTACACTCATTTCGAACCTGCTCATGAAGGATTGCGGGAAGCTTTATGTACTTTAGGTAATGGTTACTTTGCTACGCGAGGAGCTGCTCCTGAAGGGGTAATTTCAAAGATTCACTATCCAGGGACTTACGTTGCTGGAGTTTACAATAAGCTTTCTACTCACCTTGCAGGAAAAGTAGTAGTTAATGAAGATTTAGTAAACTGTCCTAACTGGCTTTATATTACCTTTAGAGTTGGGGAGGAGAATTGGTTTATCCCTTCAGAAGCTAACATTACTTCTTATCATCAGGAGTTAAATATGCGTGAAGGCATATTGAGGAGGACACTTAAATTTAAAGATAGACAGGGAAGAATTACTCAAGTATTTACCGAGAGGTTAGTTCATATGAAGTATCCCCATATAGGGGCATTGAGGTATCTTATTATTCCTTTGAACTACGAGGGATGGATTACGGTAAGGGTTATGCTTGATGGAGCAGTAGAGAATAGAGGGGTAGAGAGGTACCGGCAATTAAATTCTAAACATCTTAGACCTTCCGCTTTAGGTAGTTTTGGAAAGGATGGTATATATCTAGCTATGGTTACTTCTCAATCAAAGATAAAAATAGCCCAAGCCTGCAGGGTTTCCTTTTTCATAAATGGAGAGAGAGCAAGACCTGCGATAAAAACTGTACGCCGGCGATTGATGGAAGGGAGAGAAAGAATCGGGCAGGAGTTTCGTTTCTTTGCTCGTCGCGGATTTTCCTATGAGGTGCAGAAGATTGTTTCTATTTATACCTCTAAAGACTTTTTTAAAAAAGAGCCCACCAAAGAAGCAATCAAAGCGGTAAAGGAAGCACCATCTTTTGTTAGCTTGGTAGCTCAACAAAGGCAAATCTGGCAGAGCCTTTGGGAGAGATTCGATATAACTATCCAAGAAGATAAATTTTCCCAGTGGGCATTAAGAGTCCATATTTTTCATCTTTTGCAAACAGCCTCTCCTAACAATGTTAATTTAGATGTGAGTATCCCCGCTCGTGGTCTTCATGGAGAAGCTTACCGAGGACATATCTTTTGGGATGAGGTTTTTATTATGCACTTTTATGACTTTCATTATCCTCAGATTTCTAAAGCTTTTCTTTTGTACCGCTACCGAAGGTTAAAGAAAGCAAGGCAGTTAGCTAAGAAATTTGGCTATAAAGGGGCTATGTATCCCTGGCAGAGTGCCTCAACAGGAGATGAGGAGACTCAGATGTACCATTTGAATCCTCTTTCGGGTAAGTGGGGCCCCGATTATAGTTCTTACCAAAGACACATCTCTTTTGCTGTTGCTTACAATGTGTGGAAGCACTGGGAAAGAACACTGGATTTTCAATTCCTTACTCACTTTGGTGCAGAAATGATTCTTTCTATCGCTCAGTTTGGAGCAAGCCTTGTTAGTTACAGTAAAAAAGATAAGCGCTACCATACCGAGAGAGTGATGGGTCCAGATGAGTTCCATGAAAAATATCCTCATGCTACACAGCCAGGACTTAGAGATAATGCTTATACTAACTTTATGATTGTCTGGACTCTTAGTAAAGCTAAGGAAGTTATAAAACTTTTACCTTATTCTTTTAAAAACAGACTTATTAAAAAATTAGGGATAACTAGCAAGGATTTAAAACTTTGGGATGATATTACTAGAAAAATGAAGATAGTGATTAATCGCAGAGCCATTATTGCTCAATTCGATGGCTATTTCGATCTTAAGGAACTAGATTGGAAAAAGTACCTGTTTGAGTATGGGGATGTTAAAAGGATGGACAGAATTCTAAGAGCTGAGGGGAAAACTCCTGACGAATATAAGGTAACCAAACAGGCTGATGTCCTTATGATTTTTTATCTTTTTTCTCTTCAAGAAATTAAAAAAATTTTCAATAAGTTAGGGTATAAGTTTGATTTTGGGATGGTAAGGAAAAACTATGAATACTATAGCAGAAGAACCTCTCACGGTTCTACTTTGAGCAAAGTTGTCCATTGTTTCGTAGCTCATAGTTTAGGTAAGAAAGAGGAGGCTTGGGATTGGTTTATAGATACATTGGAGTCAGATATATATGATACTCAGAGAGGAACCACCTCTGAAGGAATTCACACAGGAGTTATGGGAGGTTCCATCGATATAGTAATGAGAGCATTTGCGGGTTTAAGTGTGGGCGATTCTATCAAGATAAACCCCTCTCTTCCTAAAAAGTGGAAAAAGCTCACTCTGAAATTTCTCTATAGGAATCTATGGTTTACTCTCTCTGTTAGAGATAAAACTTTTACTCTTTCTCTAGATAAAGAAAGTAAACCATCTACTTCTGTAGATATTGTGGTAGGCAATAAGGTGTATAAATTTCCTCTAGGAAAGAGAACCACCTTTTCTATAAAAGGTAAATATAAAAAGTAAATTGATAAGTGAGAGAAAAATTTTTCCATTTTCATACACGAGTAACTCAGATAGAACTTTTAGGATATACTGCTCGCAATATAAAGGAGTTATATCAAGGGATAAAAAAAGTTCCTCCCTCCAGTAT
>QNCE01000021.1 GCA_003644405.1 Candidatus Omnitrophota bacterium
AAAAGATACAGTATTTTTAGCTCTGGCAGGTTCACATAATGATATTAAACAATACTTAAAAAAGTTTAAATAAAAAAGATAAATCTGTAAATAATCTCTTTCCCCTAATCAATTTTATTTTTTTATCTCTTATTTCTCAAAATCCAGCAATTTTGAAAGGGAAATATTAAAAGCTTTGGCAAGTTTTTCTAAGGTATCTATTTTAATATTGGGAGGATTTTTACCTTCTATACGTTGGAGATATTTATAATCAATATCTGCCAGCTGAGAAAGCCTTTCCTGAGTATAGCCATATTTCTTCCTTAATTTTTTAATCCTCTTTGCTAACTTCATTCTTATTACCTTCCCCATATGTAATTAATCTTACTTCAAATTTAAATCCTTGACACCTAACTGCAGTTAGGTGTATAATTTTTCAATGATTATAGATGCTTCTTTTTATATGTGGAATAAAGATCCGCCTTTTCTACTTTTCTACTTTTTCAATTAGAAATAGGTTGATATACTCAAAATCAATTAAATTAATAAACGAGGGGGTAAAAGATGATAAGAAGAACAGGGGTATTAGTAATCTGTATTATATTTGTAGGAATGATAAGTGTTTCTGCACAGACTTTACCAAAACATATTTGGGAATTAGGAACTGAAATATCACATATCAAATATGAAGAGCCCGGTGTAATGGAAGAAGAAGGTATGATGTATGGAATAGCAGGGTCTTATACCTATCGTAATAGTATTATGTTGAAAGTAGAAGGGAGATTTGCTTATGGGCAGGTAGATTATAAGAATTCAGGGACGCTGGATAATATAGACGATTATATTTTAGAATTTAGAGGCTTAGGAGGTCATGATTTCTCTATATTCACAGCGTCTACACTCACACCTTATATAGGAATTGGATATAGATATTTAAATGATGATATGAGTGGAAGGATTACTTCAACAGGAGCTCTTGGCTATGAAAGAGAATCAAATTATATCTATAGCCCAATAGGCGTTGAAATTATTACCCCTCTAAAGAATGGTTGGTCTGTTGGAGCAATGTTAGAATATGATATTTTCTGGTGGGGGAAACAAATATCTCATCTTACCGATGTTCCTGGTTATCTTGAAGACGCTGAAAATCGTCAGAAGAGAGGTTATGGTGTAAGAGGTTGCATAAAATTCCAGAAGAAAGGCGAAAAGTTAGATTTTGTAATAGAGCCCTTTATTAGATACTGGAATATTAAAAAGTCAGAAGAGACACAAGTAAGCCACATATTAGGTACCGTTACTGTTTACGAACCAAAAAATAATTCTACAGAATACGGGATCAGATTTACCCTAAAATTTTAAGGAAAATTAGAAGTTCTGAAGATAGGAACTATGAGAGAAGAAGATATAAAGAGAATTGCTATCTGCTTAATAAACCATAGACCTTTCTATCACCCTCAAGTTTATCCTGAGATTATTGGAAGTTTAGATTATGATATCTTTAAAGATTGCTGGTATGAGAATATAAGAGAAAATGAAATTGTATTTTTTGAGAATTTAAAAAGATGGGGCATTTATCATTCTCCCTCTGAAAATTTAGTTGTTCTCAAGCCTGATAATCAAATTTTAAAGAGAGAATTAATAAATACTTTTTATAATTTCAAAAATAGATGTAGAGATAGAAGTAAATTTTTAAAATATCTGCATGAAGTTGAAGTAAAGGAGAACAGTGAATTATTTAGAAAAGCCTTAATATTTCTATGTAGGAGCAGAGCAAGATATGATAGCAAAGGAGTAAGAATAGATGATTCAGATTGCTCTTTATTAAAGGTAGATGAGAGCGAGTTAAAAAGCATTCTTTCTCGCTTTGTAGCTAAATATGGTTTAGCTATTTTTGAAAGACAACCTTACGAGGGTATCTATAAATTACCTTTATTTGTAGATTTTCATTATATCTCCGATTTTTTATGTTCTTATGAAGGAGAAGAGCTAATGGATTTTATTAAGAATTTACCGGAGAAAGAATTAAATGTCTTTAATGTTATATTTGAAGACCAGCTAAAATGGAAGAAACTGTTAGATGAAAAAGAAGAAATATGGCATTAAAAGAAGAAGAAAAAGAAGGAGCAAAGATAGAGAAGTTAGAAAATAAAGTAAAAGGGATAGATGAGGAAATAAGAAAGGTTAAAGAAGAGTTAAAGAAGAAGCTGAAAACTCCTGCTCAGAAAAGATTTATTACCAATACAGAAAGAATAGCTGAAATTCTTAATATCTCTAAAGGAGAATGTTCGGATATTGTTTTAAATCTTAAATTAAAAGGTCTTTTTGCTACACCAAATTATTCTTCAGAAGGCTTAAATTGGTGTGAAGTATCTCCAAGAGTGATGCAGAAATGCGAAAAAGAGATGTCATGAGGAAGGGAAAAAGATGAGAAGCCAAATTTTATTATTGGCAATATCCCTATTTCTTCTTAATGGATGTGCGGTAGTAATGTCAGCTAGAAAACAAGGAACAAGCCTAACTGCTATTCAAAGATGTAAGACAAGAGGATGTATATTATCTAAGCCTGGTGTTGAAATATTATCAACTAAAGAAGAAAATGACCAATTAATTGAAGAGTATAAAATTAATGTGGAAAGATTCGGAGTTCTTCGGGCGATTGGACATGGAGTTTTAGATGTGGGAACATGGGGGTTATGGGAGGTGATTGGAACGCCCACAGAAGGAGCAATAGATACTAAATATGTTACTATAAGAGTTTATTATTCTAAAGAAGGAAGCATACAGAAAATAGAAAAGATAGAGTAGCATGAGGTTTATTTTAATTTTCTTAATATTCTTTATTAATGGATGTGCCACCATTTCTTATCTACCATCTACTTCTCAGAAATTTCTACCTACCCAATCAGTAGAAATTCTTTGGGAAAAACCGCAAAGGCCTTATATTGAGCTTGGTCAAATAAGTGTAGAAAGTGCAGATTATTCAGAGGAAACTTTATTTAAGAAACTCAAACAAAAAGCTATGGAGATAGGTGCGGATGCCGTTATTATCCGTTCTACAAAGCCATATACAAAAACAATGGGAAGTTGGCTATTTGTAGGTAGCTCTACTATCCGAAGGATAGAAGCCTTAGCAATAAAGTGGGAGTCTGAAGAGATCAATAAATAAAAAATAATTTTCCTTGCATTTTTTAAAACCTGTAGTATAAATAAAGTAGAAGGCGGGGATTTGATGGTCAGCTTGCCCCGGCTTTACAGGGTGCTAAAGAGGCCAAAGTTAAACTTATTTTAACATCTTAAGTTCTCTGTTTTAAGGTTTTTTATTTAAAGGCTTGCTATCAAATCCCTCCAAAAATATAAAAAATATTTTGGGATAAAAACAAAAATAAATTCCAGTTTAATCCTTCTTTAAGCACAATGAGAGAGATTACTTATGATGAGGAATTCTGGGGGATGGAAGATTTTGTTGATGAAAAAACTGATAAATTCCTAAAAAAACAGGAACTTTAAAATAAAGATGAAATGTAAATTCTGTGGAAATCATATACCCATATCTTTGCCACCCTATATGAGGGCTTACTTGAATGAAAAAACAGGTAGATGGGAACCTAAAGATGGAATTTGTATGTGCCATAGGGATATGTATGAGTTTATGGTTATTGGTTTAATCAATAAAAGAAATAAAAAAGAGGGAAGGCCTTTATTTACTAAAGAAGAAGTAGAAGAGTTATATAGAAAAGAGACTAAAGAAATATGGAGAAAAATAGAAAAAGGTTGTTAAAATGTTCCTTCTTTAATAGGAACTGTGCGAGCATAAAAAATTTTTTCTCTAACTATTTTTATTATAAAAATATAAGAAAAGTAATAAATAAAGAGCGAATAGCAATTCTTCTTATTTTTTTATTTTTTCTCTTCCTTAATTGTTTTGCCTATAGGGAGGATTATCCTCCTTTTCCATTTAAAAGTGAACAAAATTTAAAATTCTTAAAGGCTTCAAAAATTATAGAAGATGAAGGGAAAGTAATGGTTGATAATAATATAACCGTTGAATCCTTAAGAATTGAAGAGGAAGGCTTTATATACCAGGTAACAATTGCGGTGGATAAAAAAATTATATTTAAAAATTCTTTAAAATGGGTTTATGGAATCTATTATGCTGATTTGGATAATAATGATTATAAAGACTTTATTATATTCTCAAGCTACGGTGGTTGTGGTTTAGCAGCTTTTATAAGTAAAGTAGATATATTATTTCAGACTAATCAAAAAGAATTTTCCCACCTTACATACGATACCTATCAAGCTGATTTAAAGGATTTTGTTGACTTGGACAATGATGGTAAATATGAAATAATTTATACAGATTTTTATTATGGTAGAAAACATAACTATTGGGTTTATAGTATATATGAAATCAGGAATGATAGGATACAGTTAGCCAATGATAAATATAATAATTTTCCAAAATTTATCTGGTACACATATAAACCTAACGATAAAGATTCTAAAAAAATAACTACCGAAGAAAAATCAGATTATTTATCTAAATTAAATCTATACTACAAATTTAATACCAATAATATTTTTTAAAAAATAAAAGTTTCTATTGATAGATAGATTTTAGACGAAGGTAGGTACCTATACTCCCCTCGTAAAGTCTTTTTATAATTATATCCAAAGTAAAAAATCTATCCTTTTGAGAAGAAAAATATATACTTTTTTGGTGCTGTTTTAAAATATTAAATATTTCTTGTTTTTTATGTTTAAAAGAGTTATCTAAAGATAGTTGAGAATAGTGTTTTAATTTTTTAAATTTAGGCAATATTACCCCTTCTTTATCAATATAACCATTTTTTATTAAATTATTAAATAATTTATCTTCATTAATTTTTAATCCAGAAAAGTCCGATTTTGTAATAGCAGTTTTTTAGCTTCTGATAATAATTTTTCTAATCTGTGCATTAATCTGGTTTCAGTAAGGTTCTCTACCTCAGGATAATATTTTATAATATATGAAATTGCCTCTTTTAATTCGTTAAATTCCTCATCAGGTATTTTTTCCTTGTTTACTATTTTCTTAAAAGAATATATTAGCATAGCAAGGATAGTTTTTATAAATGTTTTCTTCTTTCTTTCGGGATCCAATTTATCTTGCAGATACTTTTCTAAGATTAACCCTGCTTCTATCAATTCTTTTTTTCTTCGTCTTCCTTTTATTTTTTCTTTTGGAAGATAGGAATATTCAAAAAGACCCTCGGTATATTCAAATCCTTTTTCTGCTTCCCTTTTCCTAATTTTATTATAAATTTCTTTTAATTTATTAGATATTTCTTCTAATTCTTGAGGAGAGAATAGAGGTTTTTAACCCACAGAAAATATATATTGCCAACGTAATTACCCGGAATTATAATAATTCAAAAAATTATAAAAGAAAAATGAAAGACGAATATAAGGAACTTAAAAAAATTCGGTTTAAAATTAAAAATATTCTTAATAGAGAATCTAAGGAATCATTAAAAAGTTCCATAGGAAAAAAATTAAAGAGAGAACTAGAAAAATTTGTGTATTCACATCATTGTGTAATATCATCTTGTATAGATTCTCTTGAATTATTTATTAGAGAAAATATGACTTCTAAGGGATTAGAGAAATATAAAGATAAGTTTTACCAAATAATAGAAAAAAATTTAATCAATTTTATGGATGATTATAAAAAATTAGGGTGCGAGAAAGCTATAAATAATTTTTATTTTAATGCTCGTTTAGATTGCGAAGAAATATGGGAAGAGGAGGGGGAAGAAATAAGAGGAATACACAGAAGAAAAGGAATCCCTAAGGGAATAGAGTTAGTTAAAATGGTAGAGGAATTGAGAAAAATATTTAAGGGATTATTTAGATTTAGAAGGAATTCTACTATTCCATATTCTACCCTATTAGAAAAAGTTCTACCCTCAACTTTGAAGGATAAAGTTTCTACTGAGAAATGGGAAAATTTCATTGATCAAGCGAAATATTTTCTGCGTCGTGGAAATCTTCAAGAAGCGATTTTTGAAATTATTTCTCTTTTTTATTCTTCTTCACCTGAAACAATTAGAAAAGAATATTATCTTAACAGAAAATATTTCCTTCTCTTTAATAAAAAGAAATAAGGTATATCTCTCTTTTTTATCCTCTTTTCATTCATAAAATTTTAAAATTCCTATCTTATTTAACCCTTTCTGTTTCTTTAAGTTCCATAAAATCAATTTTTATATTCATATTCAAAATTAATAAAATCCATAAAATAATTGTAATGAAAGAATTGCTTCTAAAAAAGATGTTATTTATTAAGATTTTACAGGATCGCCCCATTCGTTACTATCCTGATATTGCAAAAGCTTTGGGTTCTGTAAAAGCGGGAGTTTTCATCAGTCAAATTCTGTATTGGACTGGAAAAGGGAAAATCAAAGAGGGGTGGATTTATAAAACACAAAACGAAATGTATGAAGAAACAGCTCTTTCTCGTCGTGAGCAGGAAAATGCCAGAAAAATTGCAAGAAAACTTAGCATATTAGAGGAAAAGAAAGAGGGTATTCCTCAAAGGCTTTATTTTAGGATTAATTTTGAGAAATTGGGGGAAGTGCTTCTATCTTACTATCAAAATAATAAAAATGCACAAAACCGACATACTTGTTTGTTCAGAAAAAACAAACAGTATGCTCCAAAAGAACATTCTTTATATTCAAAGAATACTCAAGAGAATACTCAAAAAAATAAGCTATACCTTAAAAAGAAAGCTCTATTAAAAGCTTTTAAAAAAATAGGAGTAAGTCAGAATATTATTGATAACTACAAATGATTGCTGGGAGCGGTCTAAATATAAACCTAATGGTTTATTAAAATATAGGCTAATTAACGCATTGCAATGGTTTTCATTTAAATTGGCAACGGATTAATAATAGAAAGGGATATGAGAGGAGAGAAAAAATTAGAAAAAAAGTGTGAGTTTTGCGGAAGAGAATTTATTCCAAAACGCTATTGGCAAAGGTTTTGTTCATCTAAATGTAGATGGAGATACTGGGAAAGGAATCACCCTCGTATCAGTATTGAAGAGTATGAGGAACTAAATAAGCTAAGGAAAAAGATAAATGAGAGCAGATAATTCCAAAGAAAGGAAATATTTAGATTATGCGATTTGTCCTGTATGTGGATTAACTCATTGTGAGATTCGGTATCTTGGAGGGATAAAGATAAAAGGATATGGAAGGATGGGGGCAAAAAAGACTGATTTTTGGGAAAAATTAAATAAGGAGTACGATTTCAATAAGCCTTTTGGAGTAAAGATTTCTACAGGAAAAGCAGGTTGGAAGGATTGGAGATATATAAAACCCGAGGAAAATTCTAAATTGTTTTCTTTAGTTAAATCTATATTTTTAAAAGCAATAAAATCCTGGCTAAAAAAGAAATGGATTAATAAAAAGGAAATAGAAAAAATCCTCAAAGAATAAATTATTTTTCTAAAAAGATAGAAATTTAAGGAATTCAATAAATTAAACATTTATTTAGTCTAAACATTGAGTTAAAATAATTGTGGAGCGTAGATTTGTTGGAATTAAATATCTTTCAGAATATTTAGGAATCCCTAAAGGGACTTTATATGTTTGGACTTGTTATAAGAAAATACCTCATTTTAAAATAGGAAGAATAGTAAAATTTGACTTAAAAGAAATAGAAAAATGGCTTAAAGATAAAAAAGTTGAAGAAATAAGTTGACAACCCATTCTAATATGATAAACTATCTAAAGTATGAAAAAAGAGAAAAGATATTTTATAAAGGATTTAGAAAAAATATTAGGTGTGCATAGAAAAACTTATTTCTATTGGGAAAAAACCGGCAAAGTTCCTAAGGCTAAGAGAACCCCGATGGGAAATTACCGTTACTGGACAGAGAAAGATATAGAATATCTAAAAAAACTCTTAAGGGGACAATAAATGGGAGTATTTTTTAAGAAAGGTAATTGGTATATAGATTATCGTCTTCCTAATGGCAGAAGGATTAGACAAAAGATAGGTTCAAGTAAGAAATTGGCGGAGAATGTCTTACGTAAGAGAAAATTAGAGATTGCTGAAAATAAATTTTTAGATATAAAGAAAAACCCGCCTATTAAATTTGAAGATTTTGCTCAAGAGTTTTTAGAGATATATTCTAAACCTAATAAAAAGTCCTGGGAGAGTGATTTCCACCATCTAAAAAGGCTTAAATCTTTCTTTAGAGGAAAGTTTCTCTATCAGATAACCCCTAAAGATATAGAGGAATTTAAAGCTATAAGAGTAAGACAGGTTAAACCTGCCACGGTTAATAGAGAGTTGGCTACATTAAAGACTATGTTTAATAAAGCGGTTGAGTGGGGAAAATTTCAAAATAGCCCGGCAAAGAATGTTAAGTTTCTTAAAGAAGATAATAAAAGGTTAAGATACTTAGAGAGAGAAGAAATTAAACGCCTAATTGAGGCTTGCCCACCAGATTTAAGGCCGATAGTAATAATTGCTCTTAATACAGGAATGAGAAAGGGAGAAATATTAAATCTTAAATGGCATAATATTGATTTTAAAAGAGGGATTATTTATCTCTTAGATACTAAGAATGGAGAAAAGAGAGAGGTCTATATGAATGATACTGTGAAAAGGACTTTAATTAGAGTTCGTAAACATCCAGATAGCCCCTATGTTTTTTGTAGAAAAGATGGTAAGCCAATTAAAGATATTAGAAAGTCCTTCTTTACAGCCCTTAAAAAAGCGGGTATAATGAATTTTCGTTTCCATGATTTAAGGCATACTTTTGCCTCCCAATTGGTAATGAATGGAGTAGATTTAAAGACTGTTCAGGAGTTAATGGGGCATAAGGATATAAGAATGACTTTAAGATATTCTCATCTTTCTGCTGATTATAAGAGGCGGGCGGTAGAGGTTCTTGATAAGAGATTGGACACTTTTTGGACACCAGAAGAAGAGATTAAAGAGGCGGTAAAATTTGTCAATTCAGAAGTTATTGATAATAAAGAAGTTATAACTCGGGAGGTGGCGCAGTCTGGATTAGCGCACTTGAATGGGGTTCAAGGGGTCGCGGGTTCAAATCCCGCCCTCCCGATGCTATTTGATAATGTAAAAACTTAGCGATAGAAGCAAAATCTCATCGTTATGTGGAGGGCCTAATACATTTTTGGAAGCAATAAGCCCTTTGGGCTAATCCTGATTTTATCAGGATATTGCTTTCAAATCCCGCCCTCCCGATGCTATTTGATAATGTAAAAACTTAGCGATAGAAGCAAAATCTCATCGTTATTTGGAGGGCCTAATACATTTTTGGAAGCAATAAGCCCTTTGGGCTAATCCTGATTTATTTAGGATATTGCTTTCAAATTTTGCCCTCCCGATTCTTTGTAAAGGGAATATAAAAATATAATAAATTTAAAGAGGAAGAATGGAGGGAAGAATGGAAGAAAATTATAAAGGGCCAGAGAGAAGAAAATATCCAAGAATTCCTGCCACCTTTGTATTAAACTATCGAATAAAAGAGATTCCTGATGATTATGACTTAACCCAAAGTAAAAATGTAAGTCAAGGAGGAATACTTATTACTACCAATCAGTACTTTGAGAAAGGTGTTCATTTAGAGATAACTATAAGGTTTCCTTTCCTTCCAGGAAAAGTTCAGCTTATTGGGGAGGTAGTAAGTTGCAAAGAAAAAGTGAAGGGTTTAATTTATGATACTAGGATAAAATTTGTCAATCTAGATCCTTCTATCTCGGAGAAAATTGGAGAGTATCTCCAAAGATTTTCAAAGAAATGATAAAAAGGATTGGTATTTTAGGATTAGGAGTTGTAGGGGAAGCGGTAGTAAAGACACTTCTCCGGTATAAGCACTTAATTAAGAAAAGAACATCTCTTAAGATAGAAGTAAGAAAGGTTTGTGATATAAAGAAAGAAAAAAAGAAACTTGTCTCTCGATGGAATATCCCTTTTACTACAGATCCTTATGAGGTTATCGAAGATTCTACAATTGATATCGTCGTGGAATTAATTGGAGGTATAAATCCTGCTAGAAAGTATTTACTTTCAGCTCTTAAAAAAGGCAAAGATATCGTTACCGCTAATAAAGCTTTATTAGCTCAATGCGGGGAAGAGATATTTTCCACTGCAGCGATGTTAAATAGAAATATAGGATTTGAGGCTTCTGTTTGTGGAGCTATTCCTATAATAAAGAGTATATCTGAAGGATTAGTGAGTTGTCAGATTAATAAACTATACGGCATTCTTAATGGAACTACTAATTACATTCTTTATAAGATGCATAAGGACAAAGTTAAATTCAAAGATGCTTTAAAGGAAGCTCAAAAGAAAGGTTTTGCTGAGCGCCTTCCTCAGTTAGATTTAGAAGGGATAGATGCTCTTCATAAATTGTGTATCTTAACCTATCTCTCTTTCGGGAGATGGCCTCTAATTGGAGACATCTATGTGGAGGGCATTTCCCAAATTACTCCTTTAGATATTGTATATGCGGAGGAGCTTTCTTATCGAATAAAACTTTTAGCTATTGCTAAGAAAGAAAACAAAAAACTTTCCTTAAGAGTTCATCCTACTTTAGTAAGAAGGGATCACCCTCTGTGCGAGGTAAATTATGCCTTCAACGCTGTATGGTTAGATACTTATCCTGCAGGCCAGTTACTCTTTTATGGAGAAGGAGCAGGAGGAGTACCCACCTCTAGTGCGGTAGTAGCTGATATTGTAGGAGTTTCTTTGGGAAGATGTTTGCCACAGATAAAGAAGGAAGATGTACAGTTTGAAGACATAAATAACCTAAAAACTCGCTACTATATAAGATTTATGGCTTGTGATAAACCTGGAGTTTTAGCTAAGATATCTAAAATTTTAGCTTCTTTTAAGATAAGTATTGCTTCGGTTACTCAGAAGGAAAGGAGTCGAGGTCAGTTTGTTCCTATTGTTATGCTTACTCATGAGGCTAGGGAAATAGATTTAAAGCGAGCTCTTAAAAAGATAGATAAGCTAGAAATAATTTATCCCCCTTCTCAGCTTATAAGGATTGAAGATTTATGAGATTAGAAAACTATCAGGGAGTTATCCTTCGTTATAAAAAATACTTACCCATTACTTCTAAGACTCCAGTAATTACTCTCCTGGAAGGCAATACTCCTTTAATTTTAGGAGAGAAGATTTCTCATGTTTTAGGTAGAAATTTTAAAGTTTATCTTAAGTATGAAGGAGCTAACCCTACCGGTTCTTTTAAAGATAGAGGAATGACAGTTGCTGTATCTAAAGCGAAGGAGGAAGGTTGTAGAGCAGTTATATGTGCTTCCACAGGAAATACTTCAGCTTCAGCAGCTGCTTACAGCGCTAGAGCTAATTTAAAGTGTATTGTAGTTATTCCTAGCGGAGCAATAGCTTTAGGGAAACTAGCACAAGCCCTCATTCATAATGCGGTAGTAATTGCTATAAAAGGTAATTTTGATCACGCTCTTTCTTTGGTAAGAGAGATATCTTCTAATTATCCAGTGAGACTGGTGAATTCTTTGAATCCTCATCGTATCGAAGGACAGAAGACTGCTTCATATGAAATATGTGATGTTTTAGGCAATGCACCTCATTTTCATATCCTTCCTGTAGGTAATGCTGGGAATATCACCGCTTACTGGAAAGGGTATAAGGAGTACTACGCTTACAAAAAAATTACCCATCTTCCTCGGATGTTGGGATTTCAAGCAAAGGGAGCTGCCCCTATTGTGAAGGGATTTCCTATAAGGAAACCCAAGACAGTAGCTACAGCCATAAGAATTGGAAATCCTGCTAGTTGGGAAAAAGCAGTTGAAGCAAAAATTGAATCAAAAGGCTTGATTGATATGGTTTCTGATAGAGAGATAATTTCTGCTTACCGGTTTTTAGCTAAGGAGGAAGGAGTATTTGTGGAACCAGCTTCGGCAGCTTCTGTGGCGGGGTTGTTCAAATTACAAAAGTCAGGTTATTTTGATAGATATAAAACGCAAAAAATTACTATAGTTTGCACTCTTACCGGAAGTGGTTTAAAAGATCCTCAAATTGCGGTAAAAAAAGTACGCCCTCCAAAAGTAGTAGAACCTACGGTTAAAGCAGTGCTCAGAGAAGCAAAGATATAATTTCTATGAAAAACTTATATCGAGAAATTTGTTTTTCTTTGAGAGAAATTGTAAATAAGAGGTTTGGAAAACTTCCTATTTTGCCTCCTTGGGGAGAAATCCCCCCTCAAGCTTCTTTCGGTGACTTTTCTACTATGGTAGCTTTAAAGATAGGCTCTTATCTTAAAAAAGGCCCTTTTTCCATTGCTTGTATCCTCAAGGAGGAATTAGAGAAGAGACTAAAAGGCATAGAGAAGATAGAAATAGTGAAGCCAGGATTTATTAACTTATTCTTTGCTCGCAAAACTCTTTTAGATTCTCTAAAAGTTATTTTGAAAAAAAAGGAGAATTATTTTTCCTTTAGAGAGAAAAGAAGGGTGCTTATAGAGTTTGTGAGTGCAATCCCCACTGGTCCTTTATCTATTGCTCACGGAAGGCAAGCAGTAGTAGGAGATATTGTTGCTAATGTTTTAGAATTTTTTGGTAATAGAGTGGTTAGAGAATACTACTTAAATGACGTAGGTAGACAGATTGATTTACTTATTACCTCAGTAGAAGAAAGAATGAAAGAGATAGAAGGTAAAGCTTTTTCTCTTCCTCAGGATGGTTACTGGGGTGATTACGTGAAGGATATTGCTAAAGAGGCTATTAAAAAGCGTCCCAAGAACTTAAAGGGATTTGTGCTTTCCTATATTTTGAATGAGATAAAAAAAGACCTTAAAAAATTAGGAGTAAGATTTGAGAGGTGGGTGAGTCAAAAAGAATTGATAAATAAAGGAAAAGTAGAGAAAGTTATTGCTCTTTTAGAGAGAAAAGGTTTGGCATATGTTAAAGATGGAGCATTGTGGTTTCCTTCTACCAAATTTGGTGATGATAAAGATAGAGTTTTGAGGAAAAGTGACGGAGAATTTACCTATTTTGCCTCTGATATTGCTTATCATAAGGATAAAGTAGAGAGAGGTTTTGATAAGTTAATAAATTTATGGGGGCCAGACCATCACGGCTATATTAAGCGAGTAAAGATTTCTTTAAAGGCCTTAGGCTTTAAAGAAGATATATTAGATATTCTTATTATCCAGTTAGTAAAAATAAAAACAAAAGAAAGAATGTCTAGGCGCAGAGGTACAGCGATTTCTCTTTCGGAATTAGTAGAAGATGTAGGAAAAGATGCTGCTCGGTTTTACTACACCAGTCGTAAAAATTCTTCTCATTTGGAGTTTGATATAGATAAGGCTAAAGAGGCTTCATTTGAGAATCCTCTTTACTATATTCAGTATGCTCATGCTCGCATCTGTAGCATATTCAGAAAGAAAGGGAAGAGGAAACTTGAGCCCTGTTGGATAGATTTTTTAAAGGACGAAAAAGAACTGCTTATAATTAGGAAGATTCTTCAACTATCTTATTGTTTAGAAAGAGTTTACTATACTTTTGAGCCCGTGTTCTTAATTGAATATCTAAAAGATATGGCTAACCACTTCCATAAGTTTTATGAAGAGAGAAAGGTTTTAGGAGAAGATGAAAAAGTAACAAGGGCAAGGTTAGCTCTTTTAGAAGGAGTGAGGATTGTTTTAAGTTGTGGTCTTAAACTTTTAGGTATAGAACCAGCAAGGAGAATGTAGGTGGAAAAAAATTGGATAGTAAAGAACTTTTCTCCTCAAGCTTTTGCACTAAGTAAAAAGTACGATATTAATCCTATCTTAGTTCAACTTCTTATTAACCGAAATATAAAAGAGGAAGAGTTTTTATCTTTTTTAAATCCCCGAGTAGATAACTTATTTTCTCCCTTTCTTCTTCCTGATATAGATAAAGCTATAGAACGAATAAGAAAAGCTATAGAGAGGAAAGAACGAGTATATATTTTGGGAGATTACGATGTCGATGGTATCACTTCTTTAGTTATTTTTTATGAGTATATAAAGAACTTCCCCTTGCAGTTTTCTTTTTATATTCCTCATCGTATCCACGAAGGATATGGTTTAACTAAAAAGGTATTGGAGAAAGTCAAAAATGATGGGGCTACTCTTTTGATTTGCTTCGACTGTGGGACTAACTCTTACCAAGAAGCGCAGCTAGCTAAAGCTTTAGGGATAGATGTTATTGTAATTGACCATCATGCTCCCAGGGAGGGGTTAAATGACGATTTTTATGCCTTCATAAATCCTAAAAAGAAAGGAGTCGATTATCCTTTTAAAGAGTTGACCAGTGCAGGGTTAGCTTTCAAAGTAATTTGGGCTCTAGGAAGAAGTTTCCCTTTTAATCTTTTAGACTTAGTGGCTTTAGCTACTGTATGCGATGTTGTCCCTCTTAAAGGAGAAAACAGAATCTTTCTTTCTGAAGGGATTAAGTGGTTAAGAGGCAATCACCGTCCGGCAATTTCTGCTCTTTGTGAGTCAGCAAAGGTAAGTCCTAAGAATATCGAGCCTTACCATATAGGATATATCTTAGGGCCAAGGATTAATGCCTGTGGTAGAGTTTCCGATGCTAAGAAGATTCTAGATTTTTTTCTTTGCTATGATAGTAAACAGTTAAGAGACTCAGCCAAGATAATTGAGGATTACAATCGCCAACGAAAAGCTATAGAAAGTGAAATTTTAAGAGAAGCAGAGGAGATAGTGGAAAGAGAGTTAAAAGAGGATTTTACTTTGGTCCTCTATCGAGATGGTTGGCATCCAGGAGTTTTGGGTATAGTTGCTTCTAAACTCGCAGAAAGATTTTGGCGTCCTACCTTAGTTATAGGAATTGAGGGTAATAAAGGTAAAGGTTCTGGACGTTCTATTCCAGAAGTCCATATCATAGAAGTTTTGGAAGAATGTAAAGAGCTTCTTTCCACTTATGGAGGTCATAAAAAAGCTGCTGGGATAGAGATTTTAAAGGAGAATTTGGAACCGTTCAGATATAAGTTTAATGAAATAGTAAAAAGAAGGATGGGTGGTAAAAAACCCTCACCTAACTTAGAAGTAGATTTAGAGTTACCATTTAGGTATATAAGTGTTAAATTAGTTCAAGAGTTAGAGAGATTAAAACCTTTTGGCGAGGAGAATTCCTATCCTTTGTTTTTAGCTAGAAAAGTCCATCTCAAAAGCTCTCCTAAAAAAGTAAACAACTTTTTTGGAAGAAAGATAAAGCTTTATAATTTTTGGATAACTGATGGCACCTATACCTACGAGGCAGTTTTATCCGAAAACAATCAATTTTTGGACCTTTTAAATTATGGCACATCCTTGGATATAGTTTACTCTTTAGAGAGAGATTCTTACTATAACAACGTTAGATTGGTAATTAGGGACGTTAGGATTTCTTGACCTTCTTAGGAAGGTTGAAGAGACCTTTCTTTATACATTTAGTACAAACGAGAATTTTTCTTGTCTTCCCGCCAATAACTACTTTTTTCCTTTGAAGGTTAGGGAAAAAGCGACGCTTAGTAATTCCTGTAGTCTTTTTACCTACGCCTCCCTTTTTCTTAGCTAGACCTCGACGAGTTATAGAGTGTCCAGTAATGGAACCTTTTCCACATATTTCACAGTACTTTGCCATAGGCGGTTAGTATACCCAGAGAAGTTATTTTTGTCAAGGGTAATATAATCTGGAGTTCCCCCCAAATTTTTAGGTCAATAAGGGAAATAGAAATAACTGTTTTTCTCTAGCTGATTCCTTTCTTTTACTTCACAGCCACTTCCATCTTGTATTAAATAGAATTCTAAATATT
>QNCE01000022.1 GCA_003644405.1 Candidatus Omnitrophota bacterium
AGCAACTGCTCATTGACTTTTTCCCTGATTACTATATCATTATTCATAGGGGCACCTCCTTGTTTTTGGGAAAGTCTTTTCCCATTTTTGGGCTAAAATATTATAAAAGCTTATTTTTTTGGGGAAACTCCAGAGTAGTATTTTCCTTGACAAACTCCCTCTTTTAGGGTATATTTGAGGAGGCCTTTAAGCTGGTCCCGTGAGGCCAGCAAGGAGAAGGATGATGGACAAAAATAATAAAATTAAAGAACCCACTTTTAAGAAGTGGGTTTTATTTTTTTAAGATGAAGTTTAAAGAGAAAGCAAAGATTTTATCTTCTCAGGATATAAAAAGAATCCTTCACCGCCTAACTCATCAAATTTTAGAGAAAAATCCAAATCCTTACGAGCTGGTTATTGTAGGGATTCAAACACGTGGCGTTTACTTAGCCAAGAGGATTAAAGAGATTATAAGGAAGGTGGAGGATGTAGAGTTGCCTTTGGGAATTTTGGATATCACTCTATATCGAGATGATTTGACGATGATAGGAGAAGTTCCTTTAGTGAAGGAGACTAAAATTAGTTTTGATTTAAGTGATAAAGTAGTGATTTTAATAGACGATGTTTTGTTTACAGGAAGAACAGTAAGGTGTGCTTTAGATGAAATTATGGATTTCGGTCGTCCTAAGAGGATAGAACTTTTGGTTCTCATTGATCGAGGCCATCGAGAGCTTCCTATAAGAGCAGATTTTGTAGGTAAAAACATTCCTACTTCTAAAAAAGAGTTGGTAGAAGTAAGGCTTACAGAAATAGATGGGGTCGATGAGGTAGTAATTTTAGAGAAAGAAGAGGATGGTTAACTGGCAGAAAAAACATATTTTAGGGATAAAAGATTTAACTCGCCAGGAGATAGAAGTAGTATTTAATTTAGCAGCATCTTTTAAAGAGCTTTCTCAAAGGGAAGTGAAAAAAGCTCCTGCTCTGCGGGGAAAGACGGTGATAAACCTATTTTTCGAAAGTTCTACCCGTACACGTACATCTTTTGAATTAGCCGCAAAGCGACTAAGTGCTGATGTGTTAAATTTTTCTTCTTCAACAAGTAGTCTCAGTAAAGGAGAAACAATAGTTGATACTATTAAAAATTTAGAATCTTACCATCCTGATATTTTAGTGATAAGGATAGGTTACTCTAACTCTCTTTACTCTCTTTCCCAATATACTTCTGCTAGTATAGTTAACGCAGGAGATGGTGCTAATGAGCACCCCACCCAAGCTCTACTAGATATGTTTACAGTTAAAGAAATAAAGGGAACTCTAGAAGGATTGTCTGTGCTAATTGTAGGGGATATAAAACATTCTCGAGTAGCACGCTCTAACATTTTTGGATTTCAAAAGTTTTCCTCTTCCCTTAGAGTATGTGGACCACCTACGCTTATTCCTTACGAATTTCATAAGTTAGGAGTGGATATTTCTTACAATTTGGATGAATGCCTTCCTCAAGCAGATGTGATAATTTTTTTAAGAATCCAGCAGGAGCGGCAGACGTCTTCTTTTTTTCCTAGCATAAGGGAATACGTGAATAACTTTTCTCTCAATCCGGAAAGAATAAAAAGAACAAAAAAAGACTGCCTTATTATGCATCCTGGGCCAGTGAACTGGGATATAGAAATAAGTTCCCAGTTAAAGGAAAGGATTCACCCTTTAATTCTTAAGCAGGTAGAGAATGGTTTAGCTGTAAGAATGGCCACCCTCTACCTTGTAGGAACACAGAAGGGAGAGTATGAAAATACTGATTAAAGGGGCGAAGATAGTAAATTTTGATGATATCATAGAAGGAAATCTCTTTATTCGCAACAGTCGTATCGCCAAGATAGGAGAAGTTAGCGAGGAGCCAGATAAAATTATCGATGCTAAAGGAAAATTTGTTCTGCCAGGGTTAATTGATATGCATACTCATCTGCGTACCCCAGGTAGAGAAGACGAAGAAGATTTGTGGTCTGGATCAAAGGCAGCAGCTAAAGGGGGTTTTACTACTATCTTCTGTATGCCTAATACTAGACCTGCTCTTGACAACCAAGGTCAGGTAAATTGGCTTTTAGAGGAAGCAGGGAAGATCGGAATAATAGAGATTCTTCCTGTGGGAGCGATTACCAAAGGTAGAGAAGGAAAAGAATTGTCAGAATTTGGAATGCTTAAAAAGGCAGGATGTCTCTGTTTAAGTGACGATGGTAATCCCTTGGAAGATTCTTCTCTTTTAAGGAGAGCTTTAGAGTATGCTAAAATGTACGACCTACTTATTATCTCCCATTGTGAAGATAAAAATCTTTCCGCATCAGGAAGTTTACGGGAACATTTAATTTCCTCTAAGTATGGGATGGAAGGGATTCCTTGGGCGAGCGAAAGTATAGCAGTATTTAGAGATATAGAGTTAGCGAGATACTTAGATACAAAAATCCATATTGCTCACGTAAGTACTAAAAGGAGCCTCCAGATTATAAAAAAAGCTAAGGAGGAAGGAGTAAAGGTAAGTTGCGAGACAGCTCCTCATTACTTTACTCTTACTATAGAAGATTTAGAGAAAAGCCATTTTCATCCTAATTTTAAAGTCAATCCTCCTCTAGGAAATAGAGAAGACCTAGAGGCAATAAGAGAAGGTTTAAAGGAAGGAGTGATTGATTGTATTGCTACTGATCACGCCCCTCATTCTCAAGGGGAGAAAGAGTTACCTTTTGAAGAAGCACCTCCTGGAGTTGTAGGACTGGAGTTAGCATTTTCTCTTTCCTATACTTATTTGGTGAAGGCACAGATATTAGATTTAAAAGACCTTGTAAAACTAATGTCTTATAATCCTGCAAATATTTTGGGTCTTAAAGATAAAGGATATATAAAAGAGGGGGCTTGGGCAGATTTAATTATTGTAGATTTATCTAGAAGTTGGCAAGTACTTCCTCACAAGCTTTTTTCTAAATCTAAAAATACCCCATTTATTGGCCACACTCTTGAGGGAATAGTTGAGTTCACTATTTGTAAAGGTAAAGTTGTTTACACCGAGAAAGGCAAAAATGGTTAAGTTTATCCTTACTAAGGAGCTGGGGAAATTGGCCAGATGGTTGCGTATTTTAGGATTCGATACTTACTACTATACTTCCGATAATATGGGCACGCTTATAATTTATGCTTTGAGGGAAAACAGAGTAATTGTTACTAGAAGGAAACGTGTCGATGATATGAAGGTAGTGGTAGTGGAAACTAACGATGTTAGAAGTCAGATAAAGGAGTTAGTAGAAAAACTAAAGCTAAAAATAAATGAAAATTTAATGTTTTCCCGCTGTGTTATATGTAACGAGCTTTTAGAGAAGGTTAAAAAAGAGGAGATTAAAGGTAAGGTTCCTGAATATGTGTATACCACTCAACAAGAATTTTATCGCTGCCCCAGTTGTCAACGTCTTTATTGGCAAGGGAGTCACTGGGGTAACGTTAGAGAAATTTTAAAGAAGGTTTTGGGTGGAGATGTTTGTAGCTGATTTTCATATTCATTCTAAGTACTCCCGAGCTACCTCTAAAAATATGAATATTCCCAATCTGATAGAGTGGGCTCGTTATAAAGGGATACATCTTTTAGGTACCGGAGATTTTACTCATCATTTGTGGCTTCAGGAGATAAAGCAAAGTTTAGAATACCTTCCGGAAAAGGGATTGTTTTTTTCTGAGGGAATATACTTTATTCTTTCAGGAGAGGTTTCTAATATTTTCTCTGAAAGAGGCAAGGTTTATCGGGTGCATAACTTAATTATGGCTCCCTCTTTAGAGGTGGTGCAGCAGATAAATAAGATGTTGAGCTACTATGGAAATCTAGCTTCAGATGGTAGACCGGTGTTAGGAATGAGTTGTAAAAATTTGGCTGAGGAGCTATTCAAAATTTCTCCCGATATTATGCTTATTCCTGCTCATATCTGGACTCCCTGGTTTAGTGTATTCGGCTCCAATTCTGGATTTAACTCTTTAGAGGAGGCATTTCAAGAATTCACAGATAAGATTACTGCTTTAGAAACGGGATTAAGTTCCGATCCTCCTATGAATTGGAGATTGTCTGCGTTAGATAGATTTTCCTTGGTTTCTAATTCTGATTCCCATTCTCCCCAAAGGATAGGCAGAGAAGCCAATGTATTTGATTGCGAAGTTAACTACTGGGAGATTAAGAGAGTTTTAGAGGCCAAAGATAAAGATAAGTTTTTATATACTGTAGAGTTTTTCCCTCAGGAAGGAAAGTATCATTACGATGGGCACAGAAATTGTAAGGTGAGGCTTCATCCTAAGGAGACGAAAAAACATGGAGGAATTTGTCCAGTTTGTGGAAGACCTTTAACTAGGGGGGTTCTAAATAGAGTTGAAGAGTTAGCGGATAGAGAGGAAGGATTTGTTCCGCAAAATAGCATTGGCTATAAAAGTTTAGTTCCTTTAAGTGAAATTATCGCTGAGGCTAGAGGGATGGATAGAAGCAGTAAAGCGGTAGAAAAGGAGTACGTAAAGTTAGTTAGAGAATTTGGTTCAGAATTCAATCTTTTGGTAAACGTAGAAGAAAATCAACTTTTTTCTCAACTTCCTCCTAAGATAGCTGAAGGAATAAAGAAAGTAAGGGAAGGGAAGTTAAATATCCTTCCTGGATTTGATGGAGAATATGGAGTAATTAAAATATTCGACCAAACAGAGGATAAAAGCAAAGACGCCCAGCTTACTCTTTTCTAATGAAAGTAGCGATAGTATTTTATTCCTTCTCGGGAAATACAGAGAAAGCAGTTCTATTTTTGAAGAATTTTTTCCTAAGAAAAAATATTCCCGTAGAGGTTTTTAGGCTAAAGCCTGTAAAGGAAGAGACTTCCTTTTTTAGACAGGGAATGCAGGCTTTTCTTAAGGAAGCCCCTCCTATTTTAGAGATAAATTATGATTTAGATAGTTATGATTTGGTGGTGTTTGCCTCTCCTGTTTGGGCGTTCACTATTTCTCCGGCTTTAAGAAGTTATCTCAGAAAAGTTAAGAACCTGGCAAGAAAAAAAATAGTTTGTTTTTTAACCTTTGGGAGTGGAGTTGGAGCAAAGAAAGCTTTGAGAGAATTAGAGAGTATTTTAAAGAGTAAAAAGGCAGAGATTATATTTTCTAAAAGTTTAGCGGGGTCAAAAGTAGAAAACAAAAGTTACTTAGAGGAAAGCTTTAGAGATTTAACTAAGCTCTTTTGAGCTTATAAAGAAAAGTAAAGAGCCCCTGTAGCTCAACGGATAGAGCACAGGCCTCCGGAGCCTGGCATACAGGTTCAATTCCTGTCAGGGGCAAAAAAGATTTTAGGTATGAATGTAGGAGTAATTGGAGGTTATAGTTGTTCAAAAAGAGCCTATAAACTCGCTAGAGAGATAGGTCGACTCATCGCTCAGGAAGGGTGGATTTTAATCTGTGGAGGAGGTTCTGGGGTTATGGAAGCAGCTTGTTTAGGAGCAAAGGAAAAAGGAGGTATAACCTGTGGGATACTTCCCAGTTATACAGGAGAAGAAGCAAACCCTTATCTAGATATTAAAATTCCTACTGGATTGGGTTATGCACGTAACATTTTAGTAGTAAGGGCTTCCCATTGTTTAGTAGCTATCGATGGTAAGTATGGAACTCTTTCCGAGATAGCCTTTGCTTTGAGCGAAGGAAAACCTGTTTTAGGTATAGATACTTGGGATATAGAGGGAGTAGTGAAGGTAGAAAATCCTCAAAAAGCAATAGAGTATATTAAAAGAAAGATATTATGAAAACAGTATTGTTTTTAGAGGATGGATTTTACCTGGAGGGGATAGGCTTTGGTTATCCTGGAGAAACAATTGGCGAGGTTGTTTTTAATACCTCTATGACAGGGTATCAGGAGATTTTAACTGACCCTTCTTATCGAGGTCAAATTGTTTGTATGACGTATCCTCTTATTGGGAATTACGGGGTGAATTCCTCCGATAGGGAATCATCAAAAGTTCAAGTAGAGGGTTTTATTGTAAAGGAGCACTCCCGCATAGAGAGCAATTGGCGAGCAGAAGGTTCCTTAGAGAGCTATTTAGAAACAAACAAAGTAGTAGCAATAGAGGGAGTGGATACTCGAGCAATAACTCGACGTTTGAGAGAAAAAGGTTCAATGAAAGGAATAATTTCTACTGTTGATTTTGAACGAGAGAGTTTACAAAGAAAGTTAGAAAATTTTCCTTCCATTGTAGGAAGAGACCTAGTAGCTGGAGTAACTACAAAAGAGATCTATGAGTGGGAAGAGGATTTGGGGATAAGAAAGATGGAAAAAGTAAAAAAGTTACCCTTTACGGTAGTGGTGATTGACTGCGGAGTTAAGTTTAGTATTTTGCGGTGCTTAAAAGAGTATGTAGAGAAGGTAATTGTTGTTCCTGCTCACACTTCTTTAAAAGAGATATTAAAGCTTAAACCCCAAGGAATTCTTTTTTCTAACGGCCCGGGAGACCCTCAGCCGGTAAATTATGTGATCGAAACTGCTAAAGAGTTAATTCAGAGATTAAAGAAAAAAGAAATAAGAATAGGAGTGATGGGAATATGTCTAGGGCATCAGATTTTGGGTCTTGCCTTTGGAGGGAAGGCTCAAAAACTAAAGTTTGGTCATCATGGAGGAAATCATCCAGTAAAAGATTTAACTACAGGAAGAATCGATATTACTAGTCAGAATCATAACTTTGTTATTCCTCCCCAAAGTATTCCTGAAGAAGGCCTGCTCCAGACACATATTAATCTTTACGATCATACACCCGAAGGCTCTGAGCATAAAGAGTTACCTATCTTTAGTGTGCAGTTTCACCCTGAAGCTGGTCCTGGGCCTTTTGATGCTCGTTATATATTTGGTAAATTTGTTGATTTGATAACGGCTTTATCCTAAATTTGGAGGTAATGTTTGGTATTTTAAATTCAACATAAAAAAGAAGTTATGCCTAAACGGAGAGACATAGAAAAAATTCTAATAATTGGTTCTGGCCCTATTGTTATTGGCCAGGCATGTGAGTTTGATTATTCCGGCACACAAGCTTGCAAAGCTTTAAAGGAGGAGGGTTACCAAGTAGTTCTTCTTAACTCTAATCCCGCAACGATTATGACTGATCCTGAATTTGCCGATAGCACTTACATTGAGCCGATAACAGTAGAAGTTTTAGAAAAGGTAATTGCTCGGGAAAGACCCCAAGCTTGTCTTCCTACTTTGGGAGGACAAACCGGCCTTAACGTTGCTTTTGAAGCTGCCAAAAGAGGGATATTAGATACCTACAAGGTGGAGTTAATTGGTGCTAATCGGGAAGCTATTGCCCGTGCCGAAGATAGAAAACTATTTAAACTTACTATGGAAAAAGCAGGGATTCCTTTACCTCGTTCTCGCACTGTCTATTCTCTAAAAGAGGCGAAGGAAGCTTTAGAGTTTGTAGGTCTACCTTGTGTAGTAAGACCTGCGTTTACCTTAGGAGGTACAGGAGGAGGAATTGCTTACAATATTGAGGAGTTTAAGTCAATTGTTAAACGAGGAATAGATGCCAGTTTAATTGGTGAAGTTTTGATTGAAGAGTACTTAGAGGGTTGGAAAGAGTTTGAACTTGAGGTGATGAGAGATAAAAAAGATAATGTAGTTATTATTTGTTCTATAGAGAACTTTGACCCTATGGGAATTCATACTGGAGATTCTATCACTGTAGCCCCTGCTCAAACTTTAACTGATATAGAGTATCAAAGAATGCGAATCTATGCTATAAGAGCTATCAGAGCAATAGGAGTAGAAACAGGAGGAAGCAACATCCAATTTGCTATAAATCCTAAAGATGGAAGAATAGTAATTATTGAGATGAACCCCAGGGTTTCTCGTTCTTCCGCTTTAGCTTCTAAAGCAACAGGATTTCCTATTGCTAAGATCGCTGCTAAATTAGCTATAGGGTTAACTGTAGATGAAATTCCTAATGATATAACTAAAGAGACCCCCGCCTCTTTTGAGCCTACCATAGACTACTGCGTAGTTAAAATTCCCCGGTTTACTTTTGAAAAGTTTCCCAAGGCGGATCCTACTCTTAATACTTCTATGAAATCAGTGGGGGAGATAATGGCTATAGGAAGGACTTTTAAAGAAGCTCTTCTTAAAGGGATAAGAGCTTTAGAAATTGGCAAATACGGATTAGAGCCTATGATAGATAAAGAGAAGTTACCTCTGGCAGAGGTAATAGAGAAAGTAAAACAAAATTTAATCGTCCCTAACGCTAAGAGGATTTTTTATATTGCTGATGCCTTTCGTTTAGGGTTTAAAGTAGAAGAGATAGAAAAACTTACTCATATAGATAAGTGGTTTTTAAATAACATAAAGGAACTTGTTGATTTTGAGGAGAAGCTAAAGAAAGAGAAGAAATTAACCCTTCCCACTTTACGAAAGGCAAAGGAGTTAGGTTTTTCTGATATTTATTTAGGTAAAGTCCTTCAGATTTCTCCTGAGAAAATTCGTAGACTTAGAGAAAAAGAGAAGATTTTTGCTGTATACAAACTGGTAGATACCTGTGCAGGTGAATTTGAGGCCTACACCCCCTACTACTACTCTACCTATGAATGTGAATGTGAAGCAAGAGTTTCTCAAAGAAAGAAAGTGATGATTTTAGGAGGTGGTCCTAACCGTATTGGTCAGGGGATTGAGTTTGATTACTGTTGTGTACACGCTGCCTTTGCTTTGAGAGAAGAAGGTATCGAGGTAATTATGGTAAACTGTAACCCCGAGACGGTTTCTACTGATTATGATACCTCTGATAAACTTTACTTTGAGCCAATAACTTTAGAGGATGTTTTAAATATTGTCCGTAAGGAATCTCCCTGGGGAGTGATTCTACAGTTTGGTGGGCAAACCCCTCTTAACTTAGCTCTGGGATTAGAGAAAGAAAAGGTAAATATTTTAGGAACAAAGGCAAAGTATATAGATATTGGTGAAGATAGGGATAAATTTAGGAGTCTTCTCTTAAAGTTAGGACTTAAACAGCCGGAGAGCGGGATCGCTAAGAGTTTGGAGGAAGCAAAAAAGATAGCTTTTCAGATTGGTTTTCCTGTTTTAGTAAGACCCTCCTACGTTTTAGGGGGCAGAGCAATGGAGATAGTCTACGATTTAGAAACTCTGGAGGGTTTTGTAAAGGAAGCTTTAGAGTATTCTATAAATCAGACTATCCTTATTGATAAGTTTCTTGAGGATGCTATTGAGGTAGATGTAGATTTAATTGGGGATGGAGAAAATTTTGTTATTGGAGGTATCTTAGAGCATATTGAAGAGGCAGGAATTCACTCTGGAGATAGCGCAATGTGTCTGCCTCCTTTTAGCCTCTCTAAGGAAATAATAGACAAGATTAGAGAAGCAAGCTATGCCCTAGCAAGAGAGCTCAATATTGTAGGTCTTATGAACCTCCAGCTAGCAGTGAAGAATCGTTCTATTTTTATTCTAGAGGTGAATCCTCGGGCATCAAGAACAGTTCCTTTTGTTTCTAAAGCTATAGGTGTACCTCTGGCCAAACTAGCAGCTAAGGTAATGATAGGCAATACTCTAAAACAGTTAGGATTTACTAAGGAAATAGTTCCTCCCTACCGGTGTGTAAAAGAAAGTGTTTTTCCTTTTAATCGTTTTCTAGGAGTAGATATAATCTTGGGTCCTGAGATGAAATCTACCGGGGAGGTTATGGGAATAGATTTTGATTTTGGAAGAGCCTATCTTAAGAGCCAATTAGGAGCTTCCCAAAATTTACCCAAAGGAGGAAATGTATTTATCTCGGTGAGAGATAAAGATAAAAAGGGCATCATTCCTGTAGCTAAAAGATAAAAAGAGTTAGGGTTTAAAATCTTAACTACCCAAGGGACAGGGAAAGTGTTGAAAAAAGAGGGGATTGATGTAAAAATTCTTCCTAAACTTGCTGAAGGAAGGCCCAATATTATAGACTACATGAAAAACAAAGAAGTCCATCTTATTATCAACACTCCCTCAGGGAGAATTCCTCGTAAGGATGAGATAGTAATAAGAAGCACAGCAACTTTTTATAGGGTGCCCTGCATTACCACTGTAAGTGGGGCTATTGCCTCCACCAAGGCTATAGAACTTCTACTTTCTCATAATGTAGAGGTAAAAAGCATTCAAGATTATCATCATCTTCTGAGTTCCTCCTGATTTTGGCATACAAAATATAGTATAAAATCATTTTTCGCACTATATATGGGAAATTTCTTCTAGAAAAGAGGAGAATTTTCTTGACAGCTTTAAAAGTAAGTAATATAAGTAAAGCAGTTAAAGTAAATGCTGTAATTACACAAAAATGTTTTAAAAAGGGGATGATGAGTTATGGAAGGACAAAATAAGAAACTGATTTCCGCAAAGGAGATAGCAAAAAAATTCAATATTCCCTACTCTACAGTTAATCATTACACTAACCTTGGTTTTCTTTCTGTGGTGAAGAGGAAAGGGAATATGCGTTTTTATGAAGAGACCAAAGTTAAAGAGCGTCTTAAAAGAATTCTTCATCTTAAGGACGAGGGCTATCCTTTAAGACTTATATTTAAAATGCTTAATGGTAGGTAAAAAGTAGAAGGAAGAAATGAGTTACTTTAAAATTCTTGGTTTCGAGAAGGAGCCATTTTCTACTAGTCCTGATCCTGATTTTTTCTATTTAGCTAAAGACCATGAGACAGCTTTAGTTAATACCCTAATCGAGTTAAGGTTACGTCGAGGTCTAGCCGTTATTTTAGGAGATATTGGTACAGGTAAAACTACCCTTTCACGAAAGTTAATTCAAGAGTTGAAGGAAAGAGAAGATTTTATTTTTCATATAATTTTAGATCCCTTTTTTGAGAATCAAACAGAGTTTCTCTATTACCTTATAAATAGTTTTGAGATACCTTCTCCTGCTAACTTAACTACGCTTACTCTTAAAGAAAGTTTAGAGAAGTTTCTTTTCCAAAAAGGAGTGATAGAAAATAAAATAGCAGTGCTCATTATTGATGAAGCTCAAAAACTTAGCGATTTTACTTTAGAAATGCTGAGAATCCTTCTTAACTATGAGACTAACGAGTTCAAACTTCTTCAGTTAGTTCTTTTAGGACAACTGGAGCTTCACACCAAAATCATGAGTATTCCCAATTTTTTCGATAGGATAAGTTTCAAATATACTCTTAATCCTTTAAGCTTTGAAGAAACCAAAGATATGATTGAATTTCGGATCCGTCAAGCAGGGTATAGAGCGAAAATGCGTCTTTTTCTAGATGAGGCAGTAGAAGAGATTTATGGATATACTAAAGGGTATCCCCGCCGAATAACTATGCTTTGCCATAGGGCTCTTAAGGAGTTGATAATGAGGAATAAGGTGGTAGTAGATAGAAAGTTAATCAAAGATATCGTAGAAGAGGAGATTAAGGCAGGATGGTACAGGGATCCTCTACTCCCGAAAGAGAGTTATTAAAACTCATTGAGGCAGAAAGAAAGGGCTTCTCTAAGAGAGGAGAGAAAAAAAAGCGATTACGTTTTTCTTTCCTAGGAGCTCTCAAAGGGCGGTGGGCTTTCTTTAAAGAGGCTTTTTCTACCAATCGTAAAGTGGTTATAAGAGAGATTAGTTTGATTAACCGAGTTCTTATGGGAGTAGTTATTCTTCTTGGCTTCTACGTAGTAGTAAGCAATACTTTTTCTTTCCTCAGTCTTCCTCAAAAAGTAGAAAGGACATTACAGATAAAACCTAAGAGCTTTAAGGCTTCCTCTTTGAGGGAACCATCCATTTTAAAAGAGGCTTCTTACTATTTAGACAAAGTAAAAAAGAGAAATATTTTTGCAATGGTGGTAGAGAAACCTAAGATAAAAGAAACAGAGAAAAAAGAATTACTTAGGGAAGTAGAGGAAAAAACAAAAAATTTGAAGCTGGTAGGGATTGCCTGGTCAGACAATCCTGACGCTATGATTGAAGATACTAAAGTAAAAAAGACCTATTTTGTCAAACAGGGAGATATTATAAATGGTGTAAGGATAGAAAGAATTTTTAGAGATAAAGTGGTGTTAACCTATAAAGGAGAAAAGATAGAGTTAAAATGAGAAACAAGTTTATTACTTTGTCTATCTTATTTCTCTTATCTATTAATCTTTCTTTTTTGTATGCGGATTTAGTTTCTTCAACTAATGAGAAGATAAATAGAGATTTCCCTAGAGGAATGGAAGAGAGGATTTCTTTAGATCTGCGGAACATTGATATAGTAGATGCTCTTAAATTTTTAGCAGAGAAAGCAGGAATAAACATCGTTACTACCAAAAAAGTTAGTGGGAGAGTGACTCTTAAGGTGGATAACGTTCCTATAAAGGATATTTTTGATGTTATGCTTCGTTCTAACAGCTTAGCCTACGATAAGAGAGGAAATATTTACAATGTGATGACTGAAGAAGAGTACAAGGCTCTGTATGGAAAGAATTTTTCTGATCCTCGTCAAGTAAAAATAATTGATCTTAAATATGCGCTTCCTGAACAGATATTTTCTTTATGCGATGTTTTAAAGAGCGACATAGGAAGGGTTTTGGTTAATCCAGAGTCAGGTAAAGTGGTGATTATGGATTCTCCTGAGAAGATTAAGGAGATTGAGGAGGCTATCAAGGGATTTGAAAAAAAGAATATAGTTAAAGTTTTCGATATAAACTATGGAGATGCCAAAGAGATTGCTGAACGTGTTAAGAGCCAACTGGAAGCTAAAAAAGTCGGTACAGTTCAAGCAGATGAGGCTACCAATCAGATAATTATACAGACTCTTCCTGAGAGGATGAAGGAGATAGAGAGAATAATTAAGAAATTGGATAGAAAAACTAGAGAAGTGTTGATAGAGGGTAAAATTATAAAGGTAAAGTTCTCTAAGAATCTAACAGAGAGTGTGGAATGGGAAGGACTTTTTGATATTGCAAGAAAGCATGGGCTAACTTATTTGGGCACATACCCCTTTAGTGCTGTGCAAGCTACAACCGATGCTTGGCGTTCACGAAAGCAAGTCTGGCAGGATACAGGATATGTAGGTTCTTACCCTTTCAGTGGGACTACTTCTAACTACTCAGGAGGGAAATCTAAAATGGGGTTAGAAGAAATGCATATAGGCATTATTGGTAAACATGATTTTGATGCTTTAATAAAATCCTTTAGGGAGATAGGGAAAACCCAGATTATTTCCACCCCTAAAATTATTATTACCGATAATCAAGAAGCCAATCTTCATGTAGGGGAAAGACAGGCCTATGTTACTACCACCACAACTACTGGTCAGACTACTAGTACAGTTTCTGAAGAGGTTAACTTCGTAGATGTGGGGACAATTCTTTCTCTAACTCCCAAAATAAACGAAGAGGGGTATATAACTTTAAAGATAAAGGCAGAGGTTAGTACGGTAATCTCAGAGTTGATTACTCCTACAGAGAACAAAATTCCTATAATTGATACATCTACCGCTGAAACTACAGTGATGGTTAAAGATGGTACTCCTATTTTAATCGGAGGACTAAGGAAGGAAGAGAAAGGATTAACTTCTAAGAAAGTTCCTCTTTTAGGAGATATTCCTCTTTTAGGGAAATTATTCACTTCTTATGAACCTACGCAAGAGAGAACAGAGCTGTTGATTGTTTTAACTCCTAGAATTATAAGTGGAGATATGTTTGTAGGATATACTAAAAAGGATGTGGGAGAAAAACCTATAAAGGGAGAGAAGGTTTACTGGGAGGTAAAGCTTAAAGAGAAAAAGGAGCTGGAGAAAGAGCTCCCTTTAACTAAAGAAAGTAAATTTAAGGGGTTTAAATTCTAATGGGGAATTTTTTTAAGAGACCTTCTTTCTTTCTTATCTTAAGTATCTTAAGTATAAGTGTGGGAATTTTTGCTTTTTTAGGTTACCAAAGAGTTTCAATAAACTCAAAGGCCAATACGGGGTGTCTTCAGTTAGTTGAGGACTATACCAATTTAGTTAAGGAGTTAGCAGAGTTTAAAGCCAAAGCAGATTCTTTAGAAGTAGACAATAAGATGTTAGTTGAAGAAATGAATCGTTTAGAGAAGCAGTTAAAGGAAGTTAAGTCAGCAAAGGAAGAGGTCATTAAACAGCTTCTTGTTTTGAAAAAAGAGTGTTCCAGAAAAGAAAAGGAGTACCATTCTCTTAGAGAGAGAGTACAGATTTTAGAGAAAGAGAAAAAGAAATTATCTCAGGACAATGTAGCTTTAAATAATGTGGTGAAAAAATTAGAAAGAGACTTAACTCAGTATAAGAGCAGGTTAGAAGAGTATAAAAAAAAGGTGGCTAAAGAGAGTGAGCTTCCGGAGGATATCAAGGAACTTAAGAGTGTGTTAGAAGAAAAGAGAAGAAAGTTTTTCCAAGGATATATGGAGCTACAGAAGAGGGCACTTACTTTAGAAAAAGAAAATCAGCGGCTTACTAACCTTCTTAAGAAAACCCAGGAAGAGCTCGCTAAATTGGAGAAAGAAAACAAAGAGCTTAATTCTTCCTTAAAGAGGCAAAAAGTCTTACTAGCTGAGATAGAAACTGATAGAGATTTCTACAAAATAGAGGGAGAAAAATCTAGAATAGAACTTAAAAAGTGTAATCAGAGCCTTTTTCAACTCCAAAGTAAATACAGTGCTGTTTTAAGAGAAAATCAGGATCTTAAAGCAAAAATTGAGGTTATGCCCCGTAAACTTATGGAGCTGTCTCAATTAAATAAAGAACTTCTTAAAGAGAAAGCACGTCTCCACTATAACTTAGGGGTTTTTTACACCCAAAGAGGAGAGTACAAAAAAGCAATTAAAGAATTTCAAGAAGTTTTGAAGATAGATCCTAACGATGCTGATACGCATTATAATTTAGGAGTAATATACTCTGAGTATGAGATAGATAATGAAAAAGCAGTGGATCATTTCAGAAAGTACTTAGGGTTAGCTCCTCAAGATATCTACGCTGACAAAGTAAGAGAGTATCTTGTTTCTCAAGAAGTGGTTAAGGGGGATGAAGCTAAATGAGAAAAGTTATTATCTCTTTTATAATTTTGTCAATTTTAATAATCTATCCAGGGTTTCCTTTCTCTCCTAAAGAGGAGAGTGATAAATTATCTAAAAGGATTTCTTTAAATTTCCAAAATATCGACATTATAGAAGCATTAAAATATCTTGCTATAAAAGGGGGGATAAACATTATTCCTACCAGAAAAGTTTCAGGGAGGGTAACTCTTAAGGTAGATAATGCTCCTCTAAAGGATATTTTTGATATTATGCTCCGCTCTAATAATTTAGCCTACGATAAGAGAGGGAGTATCTATAATGTGATGACTGAAGAAGAGTATAAAGTTCTCTATGGTAAGAGTTTTTCTGATACTAGGAAAGTGAAAGTATTCCATCTTACTTACGCTATACCAGAGCAGATTATGAAACTCTGTGAGAATATGAAAAGTGAGATTGGAAAGATATTTTTGGATTCTGAATCGGGTAGTTTAGTAGTAATTGATACTCCTCAGAATATAGAAGAGATAAGCAAAGCTATAGAAGATATAGAGAGCAAAAAAACGGTGATTAAAGTATTTGATTTAAAGTACGCTAATGCTAAAGTTATAGC
>QNCE01000023.1 GCA_003644405.1 Candidatus Omnitrophota bacterium
CCAATACAGCAACAATAGTATGCCTACCTACGGATAAATAGACATGATTCTCTGAACCCATAGTCTCTACTACTTCACAATGAGCCCTCACTGTATTGTCAGGTGTAGCCATAGAAGCAAACAGTTTATCATAGACATTCTCTGGTCTTATTCCAAAAATTATCTTTCTATCTATATAACCTTTCTCTAAAGAAAGGTACTTCTCAGGAGGAATCTTTACTCGGAAACTTCCCTCATCAAAGTAAAGATACCCGTCTTTCTTGATAACCCTTCCTTCTATAAAATTCATAGAAGGGGAACCAATGAATCCTGCCACGAACTTATTCACTGGCTTTTCGTAAACATTCAAAGGGGTATCAAATTGTTGAATTTTTCCATTCCTCATTACTGCTATCCTATCCCCTAAAGTCATAGCCTCTACTTGATCATGAGTTACATAGATCATAGTAGTTTGAATCTTCTGATGAAGTCTATGCAGTTCGGTGCGCATCTGAATTCTCATTTTAGCATCTAAGTTACTTAAAGGCTCATCAAATAAAAATACTAAAGGTTTTCTTACTATCGCTCTACCCACAGCTACTCGTTGGCGTTCTCCTCCAGAAAGCTCTCTAGGTTTTCTCTCTAAAAGATGGGCGATTCCTAATATTTGTGCTGCCTCCTTTACTCTCTTGTCAATTTCCTGCTTAGAATACCCTCTTAATCTTAAAGCAAAAGCTAAGTTTTCATAAGTAGTCATATGAGGATAGAGAGCGTAATTCTGAAAGACCATAGCAATGTTTCTGTCCTTAGCAGGAACGTTATTAACTAATCTATCCCCAATATAAATCTTTCCATATGTAGGTTCCTCTAAACCAGCAATTATTCTTAAGGTAGTAGATTTTCCACAGCCAGAAGGTCCAACTAAAACTACAAATTCTTTACTCTCTATTCCCAAATTAACACAATCTACAGCTACAATTTTTTTGGAGTAGATTTTAGTAACATTACGTAAGCTTACTTGCGCCATAGATTTAAATTTTAACTTCTAAAATCAATAAGTCAAGACAGATAAAATAGTAATTTAGATATTGTCTCTTTCAACTCTTTACGATGCACCACCATATCTATTAACCCATGAGCTAAACTGAATTCAGCGGTCTGAAAGCCCGGAGGTAGCTCCTGCTTTATTGTCTGCTTTATTACTCTCGGTCCAGTAAATCCAATTAAAGCACCAGGTTCAGCAATAATTATGTCTCCTAAACCAGCAAAGGAAGCCATCACTCCTGCCATAGTGGGATGGGTAAGAACGGAAATGTAAGGAACGCCTTTCTCATTTAACCTAGCTAATGCTCCACTAGTTTTCGCCATCTGCATCAGAGATAACATACCTTCATACATTCTAGCTCCTCCCCCTGAGCCAGAAACAATTACTAAGGGGATATTTTTCTCTAAAGCGTACTCAATAATACGGGTAATTTTCTCTCCTACTACCGATCCCATAGAACCCATAATAAAGCGAGAATCAGTAACACCAAAAGCCACCTTGACTTTTTTAATCTTTGCCTCTCCTACCACTGTAGCTTCTTTTAAAGAGGTGCGTTCCATCTCTTCGTTCAATTTCTCTTGGTAAGATTTAGGGCCAACAAATCCTAAAGGATCCAGGGACTGTAAATTTGAATAAAATTCCTTAAAACTTTCCTCATCGGTAAGAAGAGCTATCCTTTCCCAACAGGTTAAGGGAAAGTGATAATTACACTTAGGACATACTTTTAAATTCTCCTCTAAAATCTTTTTAAATATAAATTGGTTACATCGAGGGCATTTACTCCATAATCCATCGGGAATTTCCTTTTTCTTTGGCTTTACCGTGGTATACCGTAACCGTTTTCTAAATATTCTCACTTAGCTAATCCTCCTTATCACTAACCCACTAGGAAGTTTAGGATAAAAGTAAGTGGATTTCTGAGGAAGAAGGTAGCCTCTACTAGCGAAAGAGAAAACTGTCTCCAGAGAGGGGGATCTTAAAATGAACCCTATTTTTGAGGAACCTGCAATCTTTTTTAACTCTTTCAAGTAGTGGGTATAAAGAATTTCCTTCACTTTGAACTTTTTTAATACGAGTTTATGAAAAATATAAACATCTAACTTCTGATAATTTCTTTCTTCTTTATTTTTAAATATTTTATCTAAAATTTTCTTATTTTTCAATTTTAGAAAGTAAAAAAGGCCATTAGTATATATACCAAAAGAGAATAATCTTCCCTTTTTAAGGTAAGTTAAAAGCTCTCTCTGATTTGTGCACCTGATCAAAAATTGTGAAGATAACTTTTTTAATACTTCCTCTAACTCTTCCTCTAACTCTACCACCCGATGGGTAGGAAGGATAATCAGACTTGTAGAAGGGTCAGTAAGATAAGCTAAAATATAATTTGCCTCTTTAAATCTGGTACCGTTAAGCTTAAAATAACGGTAGGCAACTTCAAAACGATGATGACCGTCAGCAATAAAAAGTTTACTTTTCTCTATCTCTCGAGATAAATCTACCTCTAAGTTTTTCTCTTCTACTTTCCAAAGGCGGTGGGTAACTCCTTCCAAGTTTTTAAACTCTATAAATGGCTTTTTTCTCGTATAAAAGAGATATAAATTTTGAAGAGTCTTTAATTTCTTATAAGAAACAACAAAAATTGGGCTTAAGTTAGCTTTCGTCTCCTTCAGAATATACCAACGGTCTTTCTTAGGTGCTCTAAGCGTAGTTTCATGAGGAAAAACTGTCTCTTTTTTATCTAATTTAAGAAGGCATAAAAAACCTACTCTTCTTAAAATTTTTCCTTGAAAATTAAATTTCTGTTCATAAAGGTAAAAGTGAGGTCTAATATCTTGAACAAAAATTTCCTTCTTAATCCAATCATTAAATCTTCTCCCTAGTAACTTATAGTTTTCGTTTTTATCAACGAGAAGAATATGTGAAAAGTTATATTTGGACTTTTTTCTTAAGATTCCTTTCTCTTTTTCCCTTATTACATCGTAAGGGGGAGTTATTAAGGGAGAAAGGTTTTTGAATTTCTTTGGATTATAGTAGAAAGCTGAGAAAGGTTTTACTAAACTCATTTCTCTTTCTCAGAAGAGACACTTTTACTAGGGGAAGGTGAGTTTTTATTACTTTTATCTTGGGAAGGGAACTTTTCAGTATTATTTTTATTACTCCTTTTGTAATCGGTTATATAAAATCCACTCCCCTTAAAAATCAATCCACAACCTCCTCCGACAAGTCGTTTTACCTTGCCTTGACAAAAAATACACTCCTTCAAAGGAGAATCGGTAATCTTTTGAAAAACCTCAAATTTCTTTCCACAGCTTAGACATTGATACTCGTAAGTAGGCATATTTTTATAGTTCTTTTCTTAACTTACCAAATTCTAAAAGAAGTGCTCTCTCGCGGGATGAAAGAGATTTAGGAATCTCTACCTCCACCTCTACTAACTGATCACCTACTCTTTTACTCCTTACATCAGGAAAGCCTTTGGAGCGTAAGCGGAATATAGTATGAGGCTGTGTGCCAGGAGGAATCCTCATCACTACTTTACCATTAAGAGTAGGGACTTCTATATCTGCTCCTAAGCAAGCCTTAACCATAGGAACTTTCACCTTACACCTTATATTGTTACCTTCTCTCTGAAATATAGGATGTTCCTTAACTTGAATATGAAGATAAAGGTCTCCATAACCTCCTTCTCCAAAATGCCCCTCTCCCCGAAGACGAATGGCTGAACCATTATCTACACCAGCAGGTATGCTTACTTTTAACCTCTTAGAGACTCTTTCTTTCCCCAGACCTCTACAGCGAGGACAAGGTTTAGTAATAACTTCCCCTTCTCCTTTACATCGAGGACAAGTCTCTGAGAAAGTTATGAACCCAAAACCACTAGAAATAGTTCCTTTACCTTTACAAAGGGGACATACGCTCTTAGAGGTGCCTGGTTGAACACCGCTACCTTTACAGTGACTACATCTTTCATAACGATTGAAAGTAAGGATCTTCTCTACTCCCTTAGCAGCCTCTTCTAACTCTATAGTAAGTTTAAAATGGATATCTTCTCCTTTTAAAACTCTCTTTCTTCTTCTCTTCGTTCCAAAGATATCAAAGCCTAAATCAGAAAAAATATCTTCAAAGATGCTCTCTCCAAAACCAAACTCTCCTAAATCACGAAAGATCCAGCTAAAGTCGGCTCCTCTAAAAATATCTTCAGTAGTATAACGAGAGTCTATCCCGGCATGGCCGTAAGTGTCATAAAGTTTCCGTTTATTAGAATCACTCAATACAGCATAGGCTTCAGAAATCTCTTTAAATTTTTCCTCCGCCTCTTTTTTCTTCTCCGGAGGAACTCTATCAGGATGATATTGTAAAGCAAGTTTACGATAAGCTTTCTTAATCTCCTCTAAACTTGCATCGCGCGAAACACCTAAAATCTCATAGTAGTCTCTTTTTGTGCCCATCATCTCTTCTTTTTATTTATTATCTTCTTCTTTATATTCAGCGTCAATTACTTCTCCTTCTTTCGGTTTCTCCTGAGAACTCTGCTTATCCCCTGCAGAAGAAGAACCATGTTGAGAACCTGCCTGCTGTTGTGTACTAGCCTTATACACCTCTTCTGCTAACTTATAAGAGCTCTGAGTAAGCTCATCCATAGCTTTCTCGACTTCTTCTTTAGTAGGATTGGGCTTCTTAATAATCTCTTTTAAGTTATTTAGCTTCTCTTCTATATTCTTTCTGTCACTTTCAGATATCTTACTACCAAAATCTTTCAAAGATTTCTCAGTGGTATAAACTAAGTTATCTGCTTTATTTCTTAATTCAGCCAGCTCTTTTCGCTTTTTATCCTCCTCAGCATACATTTCTGCTTCTTTTATCATTTTATCTATCTCTTCTTTTGATAATTTTTGTGGAGCGGTAATCCTAATTGACTGTTCTTTCCCGGTACCTAAATCTTTTGCTAAAACATGAACTATTCCATTAGCATCGATATCAAAGGTTACCTCTATCTTAGGAACTCCTCTAGGAGCAGGGGGAATTCCTACAAGGTCGAATCTTCCCAACTCTGTATTGTCGTTAGCCATAGGGCGCTCCCCCTGAAGCACTCTTATAGTAACTGCAGTCTGGTTATCCTCAGCGGTAGTAAAAATTTGTGACTTTTTGGTAGGAATGGTCGTATTCCTCTCAATCAATTTAGTAAATACTCCTCCTAAAGTTTCTATTCCCAAAGAGAGAGGAGTAACATCCAAAAGGAGTACATCTTTTATCTCTCCTTTAATTATCCCTGCTTGAATAGCAGCACCGGAAGCTACGCACTCCATAGGATCAACTCCTCGCTCAATCTTTTTACCTACAAAATTTTCCACAAATGCTTGCACACAAGGCATGCGTGTGGGTCCTCCTACCATAATTATCTTGTCGATATCTGAGGGCTTAAGCTTAGCATCCTCTAATGCTCTCTCCATAGAGATTCTTGTCTTCTCTACAATAGGCCTAACCAGTTCTTCCAACTTTGCTCTGGTTATGCTCATCACTAAGTGTTTAGGGCCACTACTATCAGCAGTAATGAAAGGTAAATTTACCTCAGTAGTAATGGTAGAAGAAAGCTCTATCTTTGCTTTCTCAGCTGCCTCTCTTAAACGCTGCATAGCCATGGAATCATTTCTTAAATCTATGCCTGTATCGCGCTTGAACTCTTCAATTATGTAATTCATTAAAGCTTCGTCCATATCTCGTCCACCTAGCTGAGTATCTCCACTGGTAGCTTTTACCTCAAATACCCCTTGAGCCATCTCCATGATAGTGACATCTAAAGTGCCTCCTCCAAAGTCAAAGACCATAATCTTATACTCCTTATCTTTTTCTTTACCTAAACCATAAGCAAGACAGGCAGCAGTAGGTTCATTTATAATCCGTAAAACCTTAAAGCCAGCAATTTCTCCAGCATCTTTTGTGGCCTGACGTTGGTTATCATTAAAGTAAGCAGGGCAGGTAATTACTGCCTCATTTACTGGTTCCCCTAAGTAACTTTCTGCATCCTTCTTTATTTTCTGAAGCACAAATGCAGAGAGCTGTTGAGGAGTAAATTCTTTATCAAAGATTTTATACTTAAAAGTTGTCCCCATCTTTCTCTTAAATCCTGTTACTGTCCCCTCAGGATTAATTGCTGCCTGACGTCGGGCTGGTTCACCTACAAGAAGTTGACCATCTTTAGTAAAAGCCACATAAGAAGGAAAAGCTTTACCTCCTCCTACAGTAGTACCTTCTGCAGAAGGAATTATTACCGGACGGCCTCCCTCCATTACTGCAGCTGCAGAATTAGAAGTTCCTAAATCAATGCCAATAACCTGTGCCATTTTTATCACCTCCCAGAATCTTCCTTAGTTTTATCAGATGCTTCTTTCTTTTTTACGCCTACAATAACCTTAGATGTCCTCAGCACTTTATCTTCTAAAAAATACCCTTTTTGTATCTCTTCTACAATTGTATGTTCTTGAGTATCCTCCACTACTTTTTGACCCACAATCTCATGAAGATGAGGGTCAAATTTTTCCCCTTCTGCTTTAATAGGCTTTACTCCATAACTACCTAAAATCCCTAGTAACTTTTTGTAGGTAATCTCTATACCCTCACAGATTTTGTCTAAAGAAGTATCTTTTTTAGCAATCTTTATCGCTTGCTCTAATTCATCAATAATAGGAATTAAGTCTCTAATTAACTTAAAATTAGAAAACTTTATAATCTCTTGTTTTTCTCTCTCCCAGCGTTTACGAGAATTCTCAAAATCTGCACAAACTCTTAAGTATTTGTCCCACAGAGCATCATACTCAGAAGCTTTCTTCTTTAACTCCTCTAGAGAAGAAACTGTTTCTTGAGAAGATTGGGAACTATTCTCCTTCTCTTCTAAATTCTCCTCTAAATTCTTATTCTCTTTCCCAAGCTCTTTCTCTGCTTTTTCCATAGCATGGAAGTTCTCTTTATTTTTATCCTTAGAACACATTCTAAAAGTCCCTCCTTATTAATCCCTCTAATTTCTTTCTCACTGCATAAAGTGTAGGAATTGCCCTTACATAATCCATCCTCATTGGGCCAAGAAGAGCTAAACTAGCAGAAATTTTTTCCTGATGAAAACCAGAAATAACTAATGAGCAATCAGAAATCTCCTCGCACCCAATCTCATCTCCTACCAATACCTTAAACTGCTCATCTATATACCCAAAGAGTAACTCTTGAATGATATCCATTTTAACTTCTAAAACATAAAAAAGAGCCTTTAACTTATTGATATCTTCAAACTCCGGCTGTTCAAAAATATACCTTATCCCCCGAAGGAGTAATCTTTCCTCCCACCCTGAAATTGCTACCAGAGAAGTGTATCCGCTAAGAGTAGTTAAAATATCCAAAGCCTTATTAAAAACTTCTTCGAGGTCCTGATTCACATCAATCTCTACCTCTAAGGAAAGTTCTTCTTTTAACAACTCGTCTTTTATATTCTCTATATAGTGTTTAAACCCCTCTTTAGTAGGAACTCTACCTGAAGAAGTATAAACATGTGAAAGCAGTCCCTTTTTCTCTAAAGATTCCATAATATTCCTCACTGTAGCGGTAGAGCAAGAATGATTGAACTTATCACAAAGGTAGCTGGAGCTTATAGGCTTTGACTCCTTTATATAACTTTTTACTACCAATTCCAGGATTTGACTCTCTCTTTCTCGGGTATCTATATGCCTCATTCTCTTCTCTTTTTAGCACTCTATTACGTTGAGTGCTAAATATCCTATCATAGGTAACTTTTTTGTCAAGAGTATAAGGTCATCTCTTTCTTAAGTGCTTCTCCAATTTATGCTTAAACTTATCTATCTGCTTTATTAAGGCAGAAAAACACTCTCCTATGGCTCTACTCACATTAGAAAAAGTAGATTCGGCTCTCAGCACTTTAAAAGGTAAGTAAAGGTTAACCCATGCAAAATACTGACTTTTATGAGGATTCTTTTCCAGATGAAGAGAAAGATGTACGGGAACTTCTTTTTTAAAAAGTTTTACTCTCTTTTCCACTTTTTTTATATTCTTATCAATTATTTCATTTAAAGTATTGGTTCTTTCTAAATTTTTCATAGAAACATCTACACGCATGGCTAACTCTCCTTTCTAGAAAAAACTATCTCTTTATTTTTAACATCTATTAACACTGTATCATTCTCCTTAAATATCCCCTCTAAAATCTTTTTGCTCAAAGGATCTACAATCAATTTCTGAATAGTTCTTTTGATGGGTCTTGCTCCATACTCTGGACTAAATCCTTTCTCTGCTAAAAACTCCTTAGCTTGAGGAGTTAACTCCAAATCAATTTTCTTATCTTTTAACCTCTCTTTCAGCATATTAAATTGAACCTCCACGATATCCTTTATATTTTCTATAGTAAGGCGATTAAAGATGATAACTTCATCTAAGCGATTTAAAAATTCAGGGCGAAAGTATCTTTTAAGCTCAACCTTTATCCTCTCCTCTATACTCTTTTTAGTAACCGTGGGGTCACTGAAATACTCACTACCAAGGTTAGAGGTCATTATTATAACGGTATTCTTAAAATTAACAATCCTGCCCTGAGAATCGGTAAGCCGGCCTTCATCAAGAACCTGTAAAAGCAGATTAAATACCTCAGGATGAGCTTTTTCAATCTCATCGAAAAGGATTACTGAATAAGGCCGTCGCCTCACCGCCTCAGTAAGCTGACCTCCTTCTTGATATCCTACATAGCCAGGAGGGGCACCGATTAGTCGAGAAACAGAAAACTTCTCCATATACTCACTCATGTCTATTCTTATAAGGTTATGCTCGCTGTTAAAAAGGAACCATGCAAGGGTTTTAGCCAACTCAGTTTTACCTACCCCTGTTGGCCCTAAAAACAGAAAAGACCCTAAAGGTCTATTGGGGTCGGCTAACCCTGAACGTGCTCTTCTTATACAGTCAGATATAAGTCTTATTGCCTCATCTTGACCTACCACACGTTTTTTTAACTCTTTCTCCATCTTTAGAAGCTTCTCTAACTCTCCCTCCATTAATTTAGCTACAGGAATTCCTGTCCATTTAGAAACTATCTCAGCAATATCCTCTTCATCTACTTCTTCTTTAAGCATCTTTTCGTCTTCTGGAGCTCACCTAACTCTTTATTTAATTTCTCTAACTCCTGATTAAGTTGAGGAATCTTACCATATCTTATCTGAGCTACTTTATCTAACTGAGCCTGTTTTTGATACTCCATAGATTCGATTTTTAACTTTTCAATTTCTTCCTTTATCCTTCTGATACTGGTAATTAACTCCTTCTCCTTTTGCCAGTGCTGTTTTAAAACCTCTAGTTCTTTGTTTAAACTCTCTATCTCCTTCTTTAATTTTTCCAATCTCTCTAAAGATGCAGGATCCTTCTCCTTCTTTAAAGCTTCCCTTTGAATCTCTAACTCCGTCTTCTTTCTCTCCAACTTATCTATCTCTTCAGGTTTAGAATCAATTTCTATCCGTAATTTAGAAGCAGCCTCATCGATAAGGTCAATAGCCTTATCAGGTAGATATCTTCCGGTAATATAACGATGAGAAAGTTGGCTAGCAGCAATCAGTGCTGAATCCGCTAATCTAATACCATGATGAACTTCATATCTTTCTTTTAAACCTCTCAAAATGGCAATTGTCTGTTCCACCGTAGGTTCACTCACTAGGACAGGCTGAAACCTTCTCTCTAAAGCAGCATCCTTCTCAATATGATTTCTGTACTCATCTAAAGTTGTAGCTCCAATACATCTTAGAGTTCCCCGAGCTAAAGCGGGCTTAAGCATATTGGAAGCATCAATAGCACCTTGAGCTTCTCCTGCGCCTACTAAGGTATGTAACTCATCGATAAAGAGAATAATCTGACCTTCCTTGGCTTCTATTTCTTTTAATACTGCTTTAAGGCGCTCCTCAAACTCTCCCCGAAACTTTGTTCCTGCTACCAAGCTCCCTAAATCCAAAGCTATAATCCTTTTCTCTTTAAGCCCTTCGGGGAACATCTCCTAAAGCAATCCTTTGAGCTAACCCTTCTACAATAGCAGTTTTACCTACACCTGGTTCTCCAATCAAAACAGGATTATTTTTTGTTCTTCGTGAAAGGACTTGAATTACTCTTCTAATCTCTTCATCTCTGCCAATCACTGGATCTAATTTTCCTTTCTTCGCCAGTTCAGTTAGATCCCTTCCAAATTTCTCTAAAGCTCGGTAAGTAGCTTCAGCATCGGGTGACTGAGCAGAACTAGCCCCTCTTATTTCCTTAATCGCTCGAACAAGATCGTCCAAAGTAATTCCTTGCTGATTCAGATACCTAAATAGCCAACCTTCTCTATCCTTAGCTATTCCTAAAAGTAAATGTTCACTACTTATAAAGGTATCTCCTAAATCTTTAGAGAAATCTTTGGCTTCATTAATTACCTGAGTAAAGCGGGTGGAAGCATACATTCCTGATGTAGTTGGTAACACCTTAGGTTGATTATCTAAAAACTTCTGAATCTTAACTTTTAATTCCCCTATATCTAACCCTAAATGAGATAAAATCCCCCTAGCAACTCCTTGAGGAGTATCCAACAAAGAGTAGAGAAGATGTTCAGGTAAAAGACTCTGATGTTTAAGCTTGGTTGCTAAACTTACCGAATTATTTATTGCTTCCTGTGCTCGTAGAGTAAAATTATCTAAGTTCATATCTACCTCCTAAGATTTATCCCAAAATATGATTCGAAAATTACCAGTAAGTTCTTCTCTTAAGAAAAAATCTTAAGAAAACTACCCCACTAAGAAATCCACCGATGTGGGCCCAAAAGGCAATACCTGCGCCCATCCTTCCCAAAGAAACCAATCCTAATAGAAACTGGTATAAAAACCAAAACCCTAAAAAGAAAAATGCAGGAATCTCCACTATCTCCCAAAATAGAAATAAAGGTACCAAAGTTAATACTCTAGCCTTAGGAAACATCAAAAAGTACGCTCCTAAAATTCCTGCGATAGCACCCGAAGCTCCTACAGCAGGAACTTTGGAGCCCCAATTAAAAAGAGCATGAATTAAGCTTGCAGAAATTCCGCACAAAAGATAGAAAATCAGAAAATTAAAGTGGCCTAACCTATCCTCCACGTTATCAGCAAAAATCCAAAGGTAGAGAGAATTCCCTAAAAGGTGCAAGAATCCTGCATGCATAAACATACTGGTAAATAAAGGAATCAATTTCGCATGTACACTTAAAGGCATAATTAGTTTATAAGGAATAAAACCATACCTAAAAACAAAATTATCTAACTCCATGCCTAAAAAGAGCTCATAAAGGTAGACACATATGTTAATAGCTAGTATTACTACCGTTACTATAGGTTTTCTTCTATGAGGAATATCATCTCTTAAAGGTATCATTCTCTCTCCTTAATCTTGCTTAGGGAGTGCTAACTAAGGTTTCTTTTCTATTCCACATCGATCTTAATCTCCTTTTCCTTCTCTTCCTCTTTCTTAGGAAGAGTGATTTTTAAAACTCCATTCTTATAATTAGCTTTTATTTTATCCGTCTCTACGGTTGTAGGCAAGTCTAACTCCCTGTAGAACTTTCCTTGGAAACGCTCACAGTGGTAGTAATCTTTCTTTTTCTCCTCTCTTTTCTCATCTCTTTGAGCAGAAATAGTAAGGGTGTTGCCCTTTAAAGATATGTTTATATCTTTCTGCTCAAATCCTGGAAGATCACTTTCCACATAGATGTTATCTTTATCCTCATAGATGTCTACCGAGGGTGCTAATACCTCTTCTCTCAGAGTAGGCAATTTGGCAAAGGAGAAATCAAACAGTCGGTTAATCTCATTCTGTAAATCCTCTAGAGCCTTCCAAGGATCCTTTCTGTATCTTACTAGCTTCATAGTCTCACCTCCTTTCCTCTCAGCTTCCTTAGTTAGCACTCCCTAAGCGTATCTGCTAAGAAGACAAGAAAAAAATTAAATTTCTCTTCTTATCTCAAAGATCATCTTAACTCCCTTGATGTTAACTCCCTTTACCTCCATAAGATATTTAACATATTTAAGACGTTTTATATCCTGATAAGAGAAAAGCTTTTTTCTCTTGCCTACTTTCTTGGGCCTTATAAGACCTTCTTTGATAACCTCGTTAACTGTCCAAGAATGCATTTTCAAAAGTTTACAAACAATATTTAAAGGATATAGAGGCTCATCCTCAGGGATTTCTATGTCTAATAACTCTTCTAACTCTTCCCAACTTGGGTATTCTCTTCGCTGCCTCTTCATCCCGATTTTTTATATAACATAAAACTAAAATTTTGTCAAGTATTTTTTAAAAATTTTTTTATTTTTTTCTCAAAAGAATTTTTGTTTTCTGTTGAAATTGTTATGTTTTTTTAAAAAAAACTTTTCCGTTATTCAAAAAGGGGAGAAATCCTTCCTTTATCCGGACTGCTACTACTACCCTATCTTGGTAATACTGAGTGTTTACAACCTGGGCGTGTTCATAAATCCAGTTTAAAAGGTCTAAGTTTTTTAAGGAAATATTTAAACTCACCTCTATTGTCTCTCCGAAAAGAACCTTCTCAATCCTTCTAAGAAGGGAATCTAAATTTAACTTCTTCAGGGCAGAGATAAATACTGCCTCAGGAAATTTACCCTTTAGGATTTCTAATTCTTCCTCAGTAAGCTTGTCTATTTTATTAAAAACTAAAATGATATTTTTATCTAGAAGAGATAAATCCTTTAAGATGGTATTAACGGCGCCAATCAACTTAGTATAGTTTTTATTGCTTCCATCTACTATATGAAGAAGAAGATGGGCGTAGTGAAGTTCTTCTAAGGTGGCTTTAAAAGCTTCGATAAGGTTGGGAGGCAATTTATAAAGAAAACCCACAGTATCGGTAACTATTGCTTTGAGGTTACCTTCTAAATGGAGAGTTCTACTTATAGGATCTAAAGTGGTAAAAAGATAAGAAGAAGTCTTTTGATGCTCACCTGTTAGTGCGTTTAAGAGAGTAGTTTTGCCTGCGTTAGTATATCCCACTAAAGAACAGATAGGTATCTTTTCTTTTTCACGTTTTTTTCGAAGAAGTTGGCGATGTCTCTTTAGATGGTCTAGGTCTTTTTTTAATTTTGTAATTCTATCAGAGATGCGTCTTTTATCTACCTCCAATTTTTTTTCTCCTGGTCCACGGGTACCAATCCCTCCTCCCAGACGAGAAAGCATTATTCCTTTACCTTTAAGTCGAGGTAAAAGATACTCTAACTGGGCAAGCTCTACTTGTAATGCTCCTTCCTGAGTATGGGCATGGCGGGCAAATATATCTAAAATCAATTGGGTGCGATCGATAGTTTTAATCCCTACTATCTCCTCTAAATTTCTCTGCTGGGTAAAGCTTAAGTTATTATTGAAAATAATAACATTCACACTCTCCTGCTGGACAATTTTAGCTAATTCTAAGGCTTTACCTTTTCCGATATAAAGAGAAGGATTAATTTCCTTCCGTTTTACAAATATAAGACCTCCTACATCTATCCCTGTAGAGATAACTAAGTTCTTAAGTTCCTCAGCTAACTCCTGAGAAGACCAAATTTGTCTTTCTCCTTCAACCTCTACTATTACTAGAAGAGCTCTTTCAGTTTTTTGAGTTTCGTACATTTCTTAAAATATACTCCACCAAATACGAGGAAGTTTTATCTTCTACATCTATCCATTCTAACCTTTTTTCTCTATTAAACCAAGTAAATTGTCTCTTAGCAAAACGGCGGGTATTTCTTTTCATCGCCTCTTTAGCCTCATCTAAACTAATATTTCCTTCTAAGAATGATTTTATTTCCTTTATCCCTATAATCTTTTTGGCAGTAATGGAAAGATTCAGTTTAATGAGCTCACTTACTTCTTTAACTGCTCCTTTCTTAAACATTTCTTCTGTCCGCCAATTTATAACCTCATAGAGCAAATTCCTTCTTAAGAAAAAGCCAAATATCTTTACTGGATACTTACTCCAAATTCCCCACCGCTTCTTTTGTCTCTGAGAGATGGGTTCACCAGTAGTATAGTAAACCTCTAATGCTCTTATGATTCTTTTTAAATCGTTGGAAGAAATTCTTTCTGCTCCCTGAGGGTCTACTTCTTTCAGTTTATTGTAAAGATAAAGATTACCTTTTATATCCGCTTCTTTGCGCAACTTTTCTCTCAAAGAGAAACTACTTCCTGCCCCCTCAAAAATTCCATCTAAAATAGCCTGGAAATAAAGCCCACTCCCTCCACAAACAACTATAGGAACTCCTCTGTCCCATAAATCCCTAATTACTTCTCTTGCCTCAAGATAATAAGTAAATACATCGTAACTAGTCTCTACCGAAATTATATCCACAAAGTGATGAGGTATTTCCTTAAGCATATAAGAAGGTGGCTTAGAGGTAATAATTTTAGGCTCTCGATAGACAAGTGTAGAATCACAGGAAATGATTTGACCTCCTATCTTTTTAGCTAAAAGATAACCTACTTGAGTTTTACCAGTGGCAGTGGGACCTACGATGAAGATTATTTTGCTCACCATACTATAGACTCATCTTCTTAAGGATATATCCGGGCAGGGTATCCTTTATCTATTAGAGAAGAGGCAATATCTTCCGCACGCTTTCTCTCTTTGAATTTTCCCACCCTAACTTTATAGAGAAGAAGGTCGCCAAATCTTTCTTTCACTAAATAAACAGGGTAACGCTTCTTTAACCTTTTTACAACCCTAAGAGCATTTTTCTTATGAGAAAAAGCACCCACTTGAATAGTAAAGAAAAACCCTCTCTTCTCTAAAATCTCGGCATACTTTTTTTCAACACTTTCCGGATACTCTTTCTTTATTTTATCTATATATACTCTTTCTTTTCCCCATAATCCCTGCTTGGCGTAACTTTGAGCTAACCGAAGATAGATAAGTGGCTTAAATTGAGTAGAGGGAAAATTCTTCAAAACATACTCGTAGGTAAGAATGGCCTTATTAAAATCTTCTTCTAAGAAATAGGCATCGCCTAACTTAATAAATGAAGATTCATACAGCTTAGATTGAGGAAAATTCTTAATAACCTTACGGAAATAATCTCTTGCTCTAGGGAAATCTTCCAACTTAAGATAATTCATCCCCAGAAGATAAAAGATTTGGGGACTAGGTGAAGTTTTCTCTATTTCTAAGCCCTCAAATAAAGAGTTACCCCAATCACCTAAAAGATAAGATTTATAAGCTTCTTCTAAGGAAGGTTGAGCAATAACCGATAAAGTAAATAAAAGAAATATTCCAAAAACAGAAACCCTAATTATCATAACTCTTACTTATCTCTTTCTGAAGGTTAAGTAAAATTGCGTGCCTTCTTTCTTTTTCTTTCTCAGGAACATCATCCCCTAATGAATAAGCTTTAGTATTAGGACGAG
>QNCE01000024.1 GCA_003644405.1 Candidatus Omnitrophota bacterium
AGGAGAAAAAGATTTAGCTTTTCGATGTAACCTCATTACAGAGAACAATAATATTCTCTTAGATTACAGTGCTGGGCATATAACTGATAAAGAAGCTTCCCTCCTCATAGACGCTCTTAATGAAAGTTTAGGTAGTGAGCAAATCAGATTCTATCTCGGTAAAAGTTACCGGAATATTATGGTATATAGAGAAGGCTTACCTTTAGGTTTAGATAAGCTAAAGTACTGGCCTCCTCATGATATTATAGGTAAAAGTATAATTCCTCACTTACCTAAAGGTGATAATGCTAACATTATCATAGAGCTTATGAATAAATCTAAGGAAGTATTGAGAGCACATGAGATTAACAAAGTGAGAATAGATTTAGGAGAGAGTCCTGCTAATATGATTTGGCTATGGGGTTGTGGCTCAAGGCCTTCTATGGAGAGTTTTCAAGAGAAATTTGGTTTAAGGGGTGCAGTAATTTCTGCTGTAGATTTGATAAAAGGGATAGGTAAGTTAGCCAATCTAAAAGTGATTGAAGTTGAAGGAGCAACCGGATACTATGATACTAACTATCAAGGGAAAGCAGAGGGCGCCCTTCGTGCTTTAGAAGAGGTTGATTTCGTGTTTGTTCATATAGAGGCTACCGATGAGGCTTCTCATAATCAAGATTTACGTATGAAGATAATCTGTTTAGAAAGAATAGATAAGTTCGTTCTAGGTACGATCATAGAGAAACTAAATTCAAAAAAAGAGAAATTTCGCATTTTAGTTGTCCCTGATCACCCTACCCCTATAGCTAGAAGGACTCATACTAATGAGCCTGTTCCTTTCTTAATCGCTGGAGAGGAGATAGAGAAGGGAGGATTTAATTGTTTTTCTGAATTAGAGGCACAAAATAGTAACTTATACTTTGATAAGGGAGTACAACTTCTTCAATACTTTCTCAAGAGATGAGTACAGTTATATTCATTGGCGTATTAGTAACTTTTATCTTAGGATACAAAATATATGGAGGCTACTTATCTAAGCTTTTAGAGATTAACAAAGATAACCCCACTCCTGCTATCGTAAAGTACGATGGGAGTGATTTTGTTCCTGCAAAGAATTGGATGATTCTATTTGGTCATCATTTTGCCTCTATTGCTGGAGCAGGGCCTATTGTAGGGCCAGTGCTTGCATATATGAGTTGGGGATGGTTGGGAACACTTTTATGGATTGTTTTAGGTACCATCTTTATGGGAGGGATACATGACTTTTTATCATTGGTTATTTCTGTAAGAGAAGGTGGCCAAACTATAGGTAATATCTCTAAAGAGTATATTTCCCTTAGAGCAAGTAAAGTATTTTTAGGGTTTTTATGGTTCGCTTTGGTTATCGTTATTGCGGTTTTTGCTTCTCTATGTGCTAAAAGTTTTATTTCCCAGCCAGAGGTAGTTTTACCTTCCTTAGGTTTAATTCCTGTAGCCATCTTTGTAGGAATTCTAATATACAATTTAAGAGTCAATACTGCTTTCTCTACTTTAATAGGATTGATACTCCTTTTCCTTCTTGTGTTAGGAGGGGAGCTGTTTAAGGTAAAATTAAATTTAGCTAACCCTTATCTTTTTTGGATAATTGTTCTTTTTTTATATGCTTTTTTTGCTTCTATACTCCCAGTAAATATCTTGCTTCAACCCAGAGATTACATCTCTAGTTTTCTCTTGTTCTTTGGAATTGGTGTTTCTTTGATAGGATTATTTATAAGGCCTTTTCCTATTAGGGGAGCAGTGCTATTTAAATACTCATCTTCATTAGGACCTTTGTTTCCTGTAATGTTTATTACTGTAGCCTGTGGAGCTATCTCAGGGTTCCATTCTTTGGTTTCTAGTGGTACCACCTCCAAGCAGATTTCTTCTGAACTTCATGCTAAGAGGATAGGTTTGGGAGCTATGGTATTGGAAGGGGTATTGGCAACTATTGCTCTATTTTCTGTAGCCTTTGTTTTAAAGAATCCTCCCAATGCCTCACCAATGGAGCTATTTTCTTTAGGATTTTCTAAGATAGCTTATTTCTTAGGAGATTATGGTAAAGTAGTGGCTTTGGTAATCCTTAATGCTTTTATTCTAACTACCTTAGATAGCGCTACTAGGATTACTCGCTTCATTACTCAGGAGTTAGGAGGTATCAAAAATAAGTGGGTGGCTACAACGATAGTTATTTTAACGGGAGGTTATTTGGGGCTAACTGGACAATGGCAAATTCTGTGGCCTATATTTGGAGCTTCTAATCAACTGGTAGCAGCTTTAGCTTTAATTGTCATCAGTGCTTGGTTAATTTCTAAGAAGAAAAACTTTAAAGTTGCCGTCATCCCTGCGATAATAATGTTGACTATTACTACGGTAGCCTTAGCCTTAAGTATGGTAAAATTTTTTACCCAAGGCAATTGGCTCTTATTTGGGATCTCTCTTGCTCTTCTTCTTATGGCAGGGTTGGTGGTGGATGAGTTTATAAGACTAAAATTGAGGGTTTCTCATACCCGATGAGTAAGCTGGTCGTACAAAAATATGGGGGAAGTTCTGTTGCTAACGTAGAAAGAATTGATAATGTAGCAAAAAGGGTGATTAGTTATGTGAAAAATAATAATAGAGTAGTAGTGGTGGTATCGGCTATGGGTGACACCACTGATGAGTTAATCTCTTTAGCAAAGAAGATTAATCCTTATCCCTCAGAAAGAGAATTAGATATGCTTATTTCTACGGGAGAGCAAATTTCTTCTGCTTTATTAGCTATGGCTTTGCATAAAAAAGGTTGTGATGCCATTTCTTTTACTGGATCTCAAGTAGGAATTATTACCGATACTTACCATACTAAGGCAAAGATTTTAAAGATAGAGACAAAGAGAATTAAGGAAGAATTAAAAAAAAGGAAGGTTGTTATTGTAGCAGGATTTCAAGGAATAAGTACTAATCAGGAAATAACTACCTTAGGAAGGGGAGGTTCTGACTTAAGTGCGATAGCTTTAGCTTGTGCTTTAGAAGCAGATATATGTGAAATATACACTGATGTGGAAGGGATTTATACTGCTGACCCTAGAATAGTAAAGGAAGCTAAAAAAATTGACTACATTACTTTTGATGAAATGCTAGAGCTTGCTTCCCGGGGAGTACAGGTGATGCAAACTAGAGCAGTTGAGGTGGCAAAAAAATTTAATCTTCCTATCCATGTAAGGTCGAGCTTTACTAAGAAGGAGGGGACAGTAATTATGAAAAAAACGTCTTTTATTGAAGAGCCTGTAGTACGGGGAATAGCGTTGACCGAGAATGAAGCAAAAATTACTATCTGTAACGTTCCTGACAGGCCAGGAATTGCTGCCAAGATATTTACGAAATTAGCCACTCACAATATCAATGTAGATATGATTGTTCAGAATGTAAGTCACAGAAATATTACGGATATTTCCTTCACTGTAGCCAAGGGGGTTATTCATAAAGCAGTTAAAGTCTCTAAGGAGATTGCTAAAAAGATAGGAGCAGGAAAAGTTTTAGTAGATGAGAATATAGCTAAGGTATCTATTGTGGGAGTAGGAATGAAGTCGTATCCTGGAGTAGCAGCGAGATGTTTCTCTGCTTTGGCTAAGAGGAAAATAAATATTGAGATGATTTCTACTTCTGAAATAAGTATTTCTTGTGTAGTAAGGAAGGGTGAGAGAAAAAAAGCATTAAAAGTTTTGCATAAAGAGTTTCAATTAGATAAAATAAAATAGATGAAGAAAATGAGAAAAGTAGAAATATATGATACAACTTTAAGAGATGGAGCGCAGACAGAAGGAATTTCTTATTCTGTTGAAGATAAGATAGCCATTGCTGAGTGTCTGGATAGGTTTGGTATTCATTACATTGAAGGAGGTTGGCCTTATTCCAATCCTAAGGATAGAGAAGTTTTTAATTACTTCAAAAACCATCCTCTCAAACATTCTTTCTTAGTTCCCTTTGGTTCTACTGCTCACCCCTCTAAGAAGGTTTATCGAGATAAAAATTTACTCAGTTTGCTGTCTGCAGAGACCCAATACGTAACTATTTTCGGTAAGAGTTGGGATCTTCATGTAAGGGATGCTTTAAAAATTAGTTTAGATGATAACCTAAGGATAATTTATGAAAGTGTAAGATTCTTAAGGAAAAAAGAGAGGAAAGTCTTCTACGATGCTGAACATTTCTTTGATGGCTACAAACATAATCCCAGCTATGCTTTGAAGACAATTAAAGCAGCTTTAGAGGGAGGAACGGAGTTAATTGTTTTCTGTGATACCAATGGAGGCACTCTTCCTAGAGAGTTGCAGAGTATCCTTCGAGAAGTTAAGCAAAAACTTAATCTTTCTAGTTTTGGCATCCATTGCCATAACGACCTAGGGCTGGCAATAGCTAACTCTATAGGAGCGGTAGAAGAAGGTTGCATTCAAGTCCAGGGAACGATCAATGGATATGGAGAGCGTTGCGGCAATGCTGATCTTATTTCTACTATTGGGATTCTTCAACTTAAAATGGGTTATCAAGTAATTCCTTCTAAAAAACTATCTGAGTTGGCGGAGGTTTCTTACTTTGTAAGTGAAATTAGTAATATGGCCCATCAAAACAGTCAACCTTTTGTAGGAAAGTCTGCTTTTGCTCACAAAGGAGGGGTACATATTGATGCGGTGATAAAAAACCCTACTTGCTATGAACATATTTCTCCTTATATAGTAGGTAACAAGCGACGTTTTCTTGTTTCTGAGTTAGCAGGGAAGGCAACTTTGGTAGCAAAGGCAAAGGATTTGGAGTTTGATTTAGACAAAAAGTCCTCCCAAGCTAGAAAACTTCATCGTCTTATTCAGAATTTAGAGAAGAAAGGTTACCAGTTTGAAGCAGCAGAAGCTTCATTTAAGTTACTCTTACAGAGAGAATTAAAAAAGTATAGAAAGTTTTTTGAGCTTTTGGGGTTTAGGGTAATTGTAGAAAAAAGAGAAGATAATAAATTAATTTCTGAAGCTACTGTTAAGCTAAAGATTAAAGGAACTTTACAACATACCGCTAGCGAAGGAAATGGTCCGGTAAATGCGTTGGATAATGCTTTAAGGAAGGCTTTGGAGGGTATTTATCCTAGTTTAGCTAAGATGCGTCTTACTGATTTTAAAGTAAGAGTGCTTGATGAGAAAAGCGGAACAGCAGCAAAAGTAAGAGTTTTAATTCAGTGTCAGGATGAGAGTGAAAGTTGGTCTACTATTGGAGTTTCTGAGAATATAATTGAAGCCTCTTATAATGCTTTAGTTGATTCTATTGAGTATAAATTGTTAAAAGATACAGATACTCTAAAGAAACCCACTTAGCAAGCCTTCTTTTCCTAAAGATATAAATAACTGGAGTTTCCCCAAAAAATAAGTCCAATTTTTTGTAAGTCTATAATAAACTATGAAAAGGCAAAAAGATTTTTTCAGATACCACCTTTCAAACACTATTGCTTAGCCTGAGGGATATTTAGAATTCTATTTAATACAAGATGGAGATGGCTGTGGAGCAAGAGAAAACAGCCAGCAGGGAAAAACAATTATATCTATTCCCTTTAATGACTTAGAAATTTTGGGGAAAACTTCAAGTTATATTGTGTTGACTTTTTTATCTTTTTTGATATCCTTAAAGTAGGGATGATAAAAAGAAAGATAAGTATTGTGGTGTTTTTACTTATCTTCTTTTTTATGGGATGCCAAACACTCCCCTACCGACAACAGAAAGAAACACTTCTAAAGCCTACTTCTTTATCACGATTTGAAGATCTTCCAGTTCCCGAAAACTTTATATATTTACCTCTAAAATCTTTTGTATTTGAAAGAGGAAACATACGTATAGGAATCCTAAAGTATGTAGGAAAAGCCTCCTCTACTTCTATAGTTAACTTTTTTAAACAGAATATGCCTTCACATAATTGGGAACTTCTAAATATATTGGAAGGGGGCTCAGCTATTTTAAATTTTCGTAATCAAAAGGAATCCTGTATAATCTCTATAGACTATAAGGGAAAGAAAGCATTCCTAACTATATCTTTATCTCCCTTAGAAGAACCAAGTCTTTAGGTGTCTCTTCTATATTTAACCTTGTGGGCTAATTGAAAAACTCTTTCTCGCAAAAGACTCTCTAAGTTAAATTTAAAAAGAGAGGAAAACTTAGATGCTTCCAGAAGAAGGCCCAGAAGATTTTCTTTTTTCCTTTTTGAAACACTTAGTTTCTCTGCCTTACTTTTTATTCTCTCTAATATCTTCTTTACATTGAAATCCCTAGATAAACTTCTTATTTCTCTAAATAGTAATTCTGCTAAAAGTAAGGAGGGAGCGGATTTGGGAAGGCGTTGATAAACTGTCTTCCTTCGTTTTGTTCTTGCTTTCTCATTAACCCAATACCTTAAGATATCACCTTTAGTTTTCAACTTCTGAGAAGAAAATACATGAGGATGGCGTGTAACTAACTTAGTATTGATTTTTTTTAAAACATCTTTTATGCTAAACTTCTTTTTTTCATCAAAGATCTGAGCGATAAATACTAAAATTAAAAAGACATCCCCTAACTCTTCTTTTATCTTTTCAATCCCTCCTTCCTTTAAAACATCAAGAAGTTCGTAAACTTCTTCTAAAAGATAATTTTTTAAATCCCCTAATTTTTGAGCTCTATCCCAAGCACATCCTTTTTTAGAACGCAAGGTTCTAACTATCTTAACTAACTTTTCAAACTCCTTCATTTGATGGTATTATAATGAAAAATTTTTTCTAAAGGTCTTTTAGGTACATGAAGTCTTTCTTGTTTATCCAACCAGTAACGTACGCTATCTCTATTTTCTAAAAGAGGAAACTCTGCTGGTATCCCCACAGCTATCAATGAATCAATTATATATTTTTTGGGGATGTTTAGAATTTTCCTTATCATCCTTCTGTCAATTGAAGCAATCCAACACCCTCCTAATCCAAAACAAAGAAGAGAAAGGAGAATATTTTCGGCTGCTGCTCCTATATCTCTTAAGTCTGGTTTTTTTGACTTTTCCTTATTGATAAGAAGGATAATATAAAGTGAAGGCCTATTTTCAGGAGGAGGAACCCTTTTAGGATAGACATAACCTCCCCATCGAGTATAAGGAAAAATTTTCTCTCTGAGTTTCTGATTGTCTATAACTAAATATTCTAAAAATTGAAGATTAGCTGCTGAGGGAGCACAACGAGCTGAATCTATTAACTTTTTGATAACCCTAAGAGGTACTTTCTTGGGTTTAAAAAGACGAACAGTCCTTCTTTTAAAAATTAGAAAAAGAAGATTCCTTTGCTTCATCTATTAACTGTTGAATCTTCTGTTTATTCCTCTCATATCTTTGACGAGCTTCCTGAGTGAGAGGGTCTTGAGCAAAAAATGCTTCCCACATAGGATAGGTTAACTCCTTATACTCTTGAGAATACCTATCCAAAAATTCCGCTATTGAACCACTAATTACAGACTCCGCCCCCTTATGAGTAGGATAAGCTTTATGTTTTTTGACCACACTCCTTAAAATTTGGGGGTTATCTATAATCATACAGGGAGAGTAAAGATTTTCATCGTAAGGTTGAACACTTCTTATGTCTCGGAAAAATTCGGATAAAATTATCTCTTTTAAAGACTTCCTTCGTATATTATCTACAGCAAAATGTACAAAGACACATGGTTCTACATCTCCTCGATAATTTATATGAAGGTAACGCCTTCCTCCAGCGATGCACCCTCCTACATAAGGACCGTGATTCCAAAAATCTCCAATAAAAATAGGCTTGGTATAAAAAAACTCTCTAGTTCTCTGAGCGGTGTACTTACGTTGCTGAGGGGTCTGCATAAGATTTAAATCGGGATTTTTCCCAATAGGAATGTAAGTAAAGTACCAACCAAAAATAGTTCCTTTTTTAATCATTTTTTCGATGAACTCATCACTGGTTAGATAATCAGTATTTAACCTTGTAGGAGTAGCAGAAAACCCAAAAATAACTCCTTCCTCCCGTAAGTTATCCATTGCCTCCATCACTTTTTTATAAACGCCTTTACCTCTGCGGGCATCGGTAAATTCCTCATTTCCCTCAATACTTATAGCAGGAGAGACGTTGCCTAACTGAGCTAACTTTTTAGCAAGATTTTTATCAATTAAAGTCCCATTAGTATAAATCTGAAAATAACAATCGTTGTGTTTAGCAAAAACTTCCAAAATATTCTCTTTAAAGAAAGGCTCTCCTCCAGAAATAGTAAAAAAGTACATCCCCAAAGATTTCGCTTCTCTTATAATACGGTGGATTTCCTTTATAGTAAGTTCCTCTTCTTTATTTTTTTCATAGGAACCAGCATAACAACCTACACATGCTAAGTTACAACGCATGGTAGGAGAAATAACTAAAAAGTAGGGAAGTTCGGTACCATGTTTTTTAAAAAAGTCTTCTCTTACCCTTCCTCCTAAGAAGAAAGAATTAATAAAAAGATTATTAGCAAATTTATAAAGACACCTAAGGTTGGGCTCTAAAATAATTCTTTTTATTAACCCTTTAGTGGAAGTTTTTACTTTAAACGATTCCTTAACATGAGAGGCTTTTTGTTGCATATCCTGATTAGGAATTATTTTTTGAGCCACGTCGAAAAGTTTTAAGATATACTCATCCTTTGCCTCTTTTTTCCTCAAATAGAGGAGAGTTTTCCAGATAAGTTTCCTTACTATCCACACCTTCATACCTTCCCTCCTCTTATTAAGTGCTTTATCTCTCTTTCAATTGTACTATAACCTCGTAAAACTAAAAATATCACAATAAAAACAACAAAATTCCATATATAGTTGGGAGCTCCTTCTTTAATTATTAGTATTATAAATAAAATTGTAGAGATTAAAATAGCCAAAATTAACTTTCTTAAGAAAAAAAAGATAATAGCAGTAACTACTCCACAGATAATAATAGGTTTAAAAAACATAAAAGAAAAAATACCAATAGTGGTAGCTAACCCTCTTCCTCCTCGAAATCTTAAGAACAAGGGGAAATTATGTCCTAAAATAGCAAAAAAACCTGAAACCAGAGTTATAAAACTATCAAGACCAAATACTTGGGAAGCTAAAAACACAGCTAACCACCCCTTCAAAAAATCCAATATTAATGCTGTTAACCCTGCCGTTTTAGAGACAGAAGAAAAAACGTTAGCTGCCCCTACATTCCCTGTACCCACTCTTCTTATATCTATACCTTTAGTAATTTTTGCTATGAGAAAGCTAAAAGGTATTGAACCTAACAGGTAACTTACCAAAAAACTACCAACTTTATCCATAATCAAGTTAAGAAATATAACCGGAAAAGAGAAAATCCCTACCTATCTTCTCTAACTCAATCTCTTGGATATCAAAAGCACTCTTTAATGTTTTAGCTCCGTATCCTCCCACAGAAGGTAAAGCTTCTTTGCCTCCAATTATCTTGGGGGCAAGGAAGAAATAAATTTTATCTACCAACCTCTGGTCAAAAAAACTTCCTAAAGTGAAAGAACCACCTTCTACAAATAATGAACAAACTCCTCTCTCATAAATTACCTTTAAAACTTCTCGTAGGTTAAAAATACCGTCTTTTGTATTTAAAAAATATACCTGACCAGCCCTGGCTAAGTAATCTATCTTTTTTCTCTTTCTTTTAGACGCAGGAGTAGTAAAAATTATGAATCTTTTCCTCTTTACTACTTTGCACTCAAGGGGAATATCTAGGTTAGGATCTAAAATTATCTTAAATGGCGTCTTTCTTAAACCCTCTAAAGTAGGATTGTCAGAAATCACTGTGTTTACTCCTACACAAATACCATCATATTTATCTCTCAAAGCTTTTGCTAACATTCGTGCTTTTGGTGATGTAATCCACCGGGAATCTCCACTTCGGGTGGCAATTTTTCCATCCAAACTCTGAGCCACTTTTACTACTACAAACGGTAAATTTTTCTTTACATTTTTGAAAAACACTTCGTTTATTTTTTTTGCCTGTTTAGCAAGAATACCTACCTTTACCTCTATTCCTGCTTTTCTTAATTTCCTTATAGATTTACCCCTAACCATAGGATTAGGGTCGCAGGTAGAAATAACTACCTTCCTTATCCCAGCATTAATTACTCTATCTACGCAAGGGGGTGTTCTCCCCCAATGGCAACACGGCTCTAAGTTCACATATAGAGTAGAGTTTTTGACTTTTTTGCCTGCTTTATTAATTGCTATAATTTCCGCATGAGGTGCTCCTGCTTTTTTGTGATAGCCCCATCCTACTATTTTATTGTCCTTAACAATGATAGCTCCTACTAAGGGGTTAGGAGAAGTATAACCCTCTCCTTTCTTAGCTAACTCAAATGTTTTCTTTATAAAGTAAATTTCGCTTGGCATTCTTTAACTTTTCTACCCAACTGTAAGGAATCCAAACTTCCCCTACACCAGTAAATTCTTTATAACTGCCATGAGAATCAGAACCTCCACTTTTAAGGAGCTCAAACTTTTCGGCTATCTGAGAAAATTGCTCTATCATAGAGGGGGTGTATCGGGGATATTTGACCTCTATTCCATCTAATCCCCATTGGCGAAATTTTGCAATCCATTCTTTAGAAGGTAAAAAATGTGGATGTGCCAATACCGCTAAGCCTCCTGCTTCTTTTATTAAAGTTATTGCCTCTTTCACAGAAAATTTAATCCTTGCTATATAAGCGGGCCTACCAAAAGAAAGATATTTCCGGAATGCCTCCCATATTGAAGTAACTTGTCTTTTTCCCACCATATAGAGAGCTAAGTGAAGACGGGTGGCAACCTTCTCATTTATTTGTGAAATCAATTCATCAATATCAACCTTACCTCCTAAAGAATTAATTTTCTCAGCCATCTTTATAAGACGTTCTTTTCTTAAATCTTTAACATTTCCTAAAGCCTTGACCAAACTTTTATTGGCAGAATCTATGAAATACCCTAATATATGAATCTCTGCATTATTGTACTCTGCACTAAGTTCTATTCCTTCTATAAATTCAATCCCATAAGTTTTACTCAAATTGATTGCTTCCTCAGTTCCCTCAGTAGTATCATGATCGGTGATAGCTAAAGAATTAATTCCTTTCTCTTTAGCCTGGTTAAAGATTTCTTGAATAGATAAATCGCTATCTGAGTAATGGGAGTGAATATGGAGGTCGGCTTTTTTACTTTCCATCCTGAGTTTGAACAAACTTTTTGCTTTCTTCTTTGTAAACGCGATCTAAAATTCCATTAACAAAACGGGAAGAATCTTTGTCTCCAAACCGCTTGGCAAGTTCTATTGCTTCATTTATGGAGACTTTAGGAGGAATATCTTCTAAATAAAGAAGCTCAAAAATCCCAAGCCTTAGAATATTTCTATCAATAACTGCCATTCTCTCTATCTCCCAATTCTTGGCATATTTTTTGATGATACTATCAATGAAGGCTAAATTTTTCTCTACTCCTTCTACTAAAGTATAGGAAAAATCTATAACTTCCTGTTTCTGAGGATAGGTTTCTAAATAGGCGTTAAGTAATTCTCCAACTTTCTTTTTTGTTATCTCCATCTGGTAGAGAATACACAGAGCTATCTCCCTTGCTTTGGATCTGGCTCTCATTGAGAAAGTATTAACTTATCTCCTGATAAAGGTTTGCCATCTCTATAGCACTTCTGGCTGCTTCTCTACCTTTATTTCCTTGTTTTGTTCCTGCTCGCTCTATTGCCTGCTCCAGTGTATCACAAGTAAGAATTCCAAAAATTATGGGAACTTTGCTTTCTGAAGCTAACTTAGCTATTCCTTTAGTAGTCTCTCCTGCTAAGTAATCAAAATGAGGAGTATCTCCTCTTACTAAAACACCTAAAGCAATGAAAGCATTATACTTCTTCGTTGCACACAACTTTGCCAAAAGTTGGGGAATCTCAAAAGATCCCGGAACCCAAAACACGGTAATATCAGCACTGGCTACTCCCTGTTTTTTCAATTCATCGATACAACCTTCTAAAAGTTTATCACTTACAAATTCATTAAAGCGAGACACTACAACACAAATCTTTTTGCCTTTCCCCTGATAATTCCCTCTTACTTCTCTCATACCATCCCCCCACCTTTTAAATAATATGATCCAACTTAATCTTTTTTGTCTCCAGATACTTTTTATTTTCTTGGTTATATTCAATTTTAATAGGCACTCTTTCTACTATCTTTAAACCATAACCCTCTAGACCAATAATCTTCTTAGGGTTGTTAGTAAGAAGTCTGATTTTCTTTAAACCTAAGTCTGCTAAAATCTGAGCACCGATACCATAGTCCCGCAAGTCAGAAGCAAAACCCAATGCTTGATTTGCCTCCACAGTATCAAAACCTTCCTCTTGAAGTTTATAAGCTCTTATTTTATTCTCTAAGCCAATCCCTCTACCTTCTTGAGCCATATAAAGCAAAACCCCTCCTTCCTTACCAATGAGTCTTAGGGCTTCTTTTAGTTGATGGCCACAATCACACCTCTGTGAAGAAAAAATATCGCCGGTAATACACTGAGAGTGAACTCTCACTAAAGTAGGTTTATTTGTTAAGCGCCCTCTTACCAAAGCAAGATGATTACTCCCATCTATCAAAGATTTATAAAGGTATAAGGAAAAATCCCCATACTCTGTGGGAAGCCTAACTTTCTCTATAAGTGCTATTAACTTTTCCTTCTTTCTTCTATATTCAATTAACGAAGCAATGCTACATATCTTTAGTTTATGTTTTTTGGCAAATTCCACCAGGTCCGGCAGACGAGCCATACTCCCGTCGTCATTTATAATTTCACATATAACCCCTGCGGGATAAAGCCCTGCTAACTTAGCTAAATCTATAGCTGCTTCAGTGTGTCCTGCTCTCACCAGCACTCCCCCTTCCTTTGCCTCCAAAGGAAAAATATGGCCAGGTTTAATCAAATCGTGTGGTTTAGTCTTAGAGTCAATTAAAACCTTTATAGTATGGGCTCTGTCGTAGGCGGAAATTCCCGTGGTAATTCCCCTTGCTGCATCTACAGAAATTCTCCAAGCAGTACCGAAAGGATCTTCTTTACCTTTTCTTACTGGCCGTATGTCTTCTAACTCTAACTCCTCTATTCTTTCTCTAGTTAAAGGCACACACACCAACCCCCTTGCCTCTTTAATCATAAAAGCTATAACTTGAGGGGTAGCAAATTGAGCAGGGATTACTAAATCTCCCTCGTTCTCACGAGATTCGTCGTCAACTACAATTACTGGTTTGCCTTTCTTTATCTCCTTTAAAATTTCCTCAATTTCTGCAAACATAATGAATCTTACTTATTTAGAGGGTAAAATACCTTAACGCAGATAACAAAAATTGTCAAGAATAACTTATCCTGCATAGTGTCAAGAAAATTGTGGACTTTTTATTTTATCGTTATGCTTCTCTATTAAGCTGGCCTCCTGTATTTAGGAATTAATCCTTGAGTTTATAATGCATATAGCATCTGGCCAACTTAAGGAGTTAAGGCAAATCGCAGCCCCCCTTTATTTCTACGAATGAATTTCTTCTTATGAGAGATAAAGCTGGTTCCTTCGGACAAATTTTTCCCCGCCTGCTAAAAGCATATGTAAGTATCGGCGGGCAGGCCTGCCTACCGTCAGGCAGGTAATGAAAAATTGGGGTTTAAAAGAGCAAGGTATAGATACCTTAGATATCTGGCTGGCCTGATGGGCTATCTAAGTTCTAAAAACTAGAAAGGAGGAGTATTTCTTCTTAGGTAAAGCTAAAATCCAGCCAGATACAATAAAAACCCTACCCCTAAACCAATAACTAAATTAAAAAGTTTTATAAGGAAGGAGTCTTTTAAACTATAAGAGAGTAAAGGAAGCATCCCATGGCCATCCTGAACTATAGAGGAGGCTAAAATTACAGAGAAAGGAATCATACCCTTTGCGAACATCATAACAAATATAAGATGGGGCCCAGACTCCGGAACCACTCCTACTAAAGAAGCTATAAGCAAAACCCAGAGCATATGAGCTTTAACAAATACTTCCAAATTCCAAAATTTAAGCCCTGCGTTTACCAGCAAAAGAGCAAAAAAACTCCACAAGAATATTCTCCAGAGATGTTTTTTGGCAATATGTTTCCAGATATGTTCCTCAAGATAGTGCTCAGGCACACCAATCACCACAAAAGAAGCCAAAGAAAGAAGAAGAACAAAAGTAATCCTCTTCCATCCCCATACTCTTGGACCTATAAACCCAAAAAGAAATCCTCCCAAAGCCACACCCAATAAGAACAAAAGTAAAAATCTCTGCAGAGAAATCTTTCTTATCTGCTCTATTGCCTCTTTAAAAGTTAAACAACGGCACTCTTTCTCAAGATGCAAACCCGAAAGTTCACACTCTTGAGAAAGTCTTATTTTCAAGAAAGGGATTAACTTGTCAGCAAGATAAGCAGAAACAATCCCTAAAATAAATAAGATAAAAAATAAAAATAAAGCCTTTTTGGGAAACATAGCCAACATCACAAAAGCCTCATCCCCAGAAGTAGCAATCATACCTCCTGCCACGGCTCCGAAAGAAATAAGGCCGTGAATATAGAAAGAGACATTCATAAATGAACCCAAACATCCCGGAGTTGCTCCTAAGAAAGAAGAAATAATATATTGCCTAGACCTTCCTCCTTTTATCCATTGATTGAATTTGCCTCTACTTAAAACATTAAGATAATCGGTAAAAAGCATCATTGAGAAAACAAAAACAGAAATAACCACTGCTTCTTTTAAATTATCTATAATTATCTGCATAGATATAACTACACCTCTAAGCTTTTTCCAACTTCTAAAGAAATAAAATTATCCTTATAGCTTTTTCTAAAAAGTTCTTCTGCTTCATAACCTGAACAGTGGGTAGGGCCAACTTTAGAAACTTTCAACTTCCCAAACTCTTCAATAAGAAACTGAAGCTGTCTCTGGTCCTTATCTATAAGATGAAGACCTCCTCCTACAAAATAAAAATTATCTCTTTTAAAATAAGACTTTACCAACTTTAATATCTTTAAAATTCCCGGGTGACTACAACCTGTAACTACAGAAACACCCCTCCCTGTCTTTATCACTAAAGCCTGCTCAGAAA
>QNCE01000025.1 GCA_003644405.1 Candidatus Omnitrophota bacterium
AAGGCACCTTTAGAGCTTGCTGGCACTTCAATAAAAGGGTTAGATTGGGTTCGTTTTTCTCTAAGAATTAACAACAGTTAACTGGACACTACACTAAAATATCTCTTTGTGATAATAAATAATTGTGATAAAATAGTTCTGTTTTTATAAGGAGGTATAATGGCAGAAGTAAGAATAAACAAAAAAGAGGATTTCGAAAAAGCATTGAAAAAATTTAAAATGCAATGTAAGAAAGAAGGGATCCTTAAAGAGTATCGGGAAAGGCAATATTATACAAAACCGTCTCAAAGAAGGAGGAAAAATGTAAAGAAAAAAAGATAAGAAAAAGGGCTATTTTTAAAAGTAGGGTTCATTTAACAAGAGGTGAAGTAAATGGAAGAGGAAAAAAATAAAATTTATGTGGGAAATTTAGAGTATAGTGTAAACGAAGAAGAACTTAAAAAGACATTTGAAGACAAAGGGATCCATACTAAAAATCTAAAAATAATAAAAGATAAATATACAGGCAAATCTAAAGGATTTGGATTTGTAGAAGTTGAAAATGAGGAAATAATCCAACAAGCAATAGATTCTTTAGATGGTAAGGAACTTAAAGGAAGAAAACTAAGGATAAGCAGGGCAAGAAAGCCTAAACCAAGGTTTGAAAGGGGTAGACACCCTCGATTTTCGAGATAAAAAGGAGGCACTTTTTGGTGCCTCCTTTTTTAATATGGACTGCGAAAAAATAAGAGAAAATTTTTCTGGTTACATAAATCACAGTATACCTCAAAATTTAGCACAAATTATAGAGGAACACTTATGTATATGTGAAGACTGTCGAAATAAGCTAAACCAGCTTTTAAACGAAGAAATAGATTACCAAGCTCCATCTTCTCATTATAAAAAAGACACATATAATCTTGTAACTTACCTTATTTTAGGAATAGGAATAATTTTAGTTATCTATTTAGTATTTCTACTTGTAAAATTCACTAGCTCTATAGGGAAGTGAAAGAAGCTTTTATTTTCAGTCTAATTCAAGGATTAACAGAATTTCTTCCGATAAGTAGTAGTGGTCATTTATTTCTTGCCAAAAGAATTCTTCAGGTAAAATCAGAATCTCTACCTTTTTTTATCTATCTCCACTTAGCTACGCTCTTAGCTATCCTGGTATACCTCCATAAAGAAATCATCTCTTATATCCAAGATAGAAAAGTTCTTATAAATTTAACTATAACTTCTTTAGTTACTTTATCACTAGCCTGTTTAATAATGATTACTGTTCAAATCTACTTTGAAAAAAAAATCCTTATTGCAATAGGATTTCTCTTTACTAGCCTAATTCTTTTGCTTTTTAAAAAGGGTGGTAAAAAGCTTATCAAAGAACTTTCTGTTAAAGAATGTATCTTAATAGGAGCTCTCCAAGGATTGGCAGTTTTACCGGGAATATCTCGTTCAGGAGTAACTATAGCAGGTTCTTTAGGAAGAGGACTCAATAAGAAAGAGGCATTTAACTTTTCTTTTTTACTGGCAATTCCTGTGACTTTAGTAGCATTCTTAGTAAAAGCAAATAATCTTTCGCAATATAAATTAGATGGTTTTCCTCTAATATTTAGTTTTATTCTAACTTTCTTAGTAGGAGTAGGTTCGCTAAGTATTTTAAGAAAGTTTTTAGAAGAGAGTAAACTTTATAAGTTCGGCTATTATTGCTTGATATTAGCTGTACTAATAGTATTTTTATGATAATTAATATAAGAGATAAAGAAGGAGTGGTTATTCTTGATTTGGAAGGAAATATTGATATTAATGCTTCTAATTTTGTAGAAACAGCGGGTTGGGTTCTTAAGTATAAATCTAAAAATATTGTATGTAACTTTAGCAGAGTAAATATAGTAGATTATATTGGCATCTCTATTCTTGCTGTAGTATATAAAAATGTTCTTAACCATAAGGGAAGAATGGAAATATGTAGTGTACCTACACACCTTAAGAATATATTCGCTCTTGTGGGATTAAATAAAGTATTTAAATTCCATAGTAACGAAGAAGAGGCAATTAGGTATCTAAAAGAGGAGGAAAGTATCTATAAAATACTAAAGAAAAAACTTAGAAGACGTTTTAAAAGAATACCTTTTCATACTATTATCGAATATAAACAAAAATTTTCTTCCAAAGATCTCTTTTATAAAGGAAAGATTTTAAATCTAAGTGCCATAGGAATGTTTATTGTAGCTAAGAAGATATTTTCTGTGGGGGAGATACTATCCACTCGTATAAATTTATCTCCTAAACTTGGCATTATAGAAATTGATGCTAGGGTAGTTTGGGTAGCAGATAAAGAAATTCAACCTTTAGAATACCCAGGAATGGGTTTAGAATTCTATAATATCGATCAAAAAATACAGAAAGAAATTCTAGAATTTGTAGACAGGCATCTAACCTCTTCTCAAGAGATTTAAGCATGGTAGTTAATATTAAAAATGTAACTTTAGAGTGTATAAAAGGTGATATTACTAAACAAGTTGGTTTTGATGCTATAGTAAATGCTGCTAACGCTTTCCTTGCTCCTGGTGGAGGAGTAGCAGGAGCAATCCATAAAGCCGCTGGTCCTTTACTTTATCAAGAATGCAAAAATCTTGCCCCTATAAAGGTAGGTGAGGCTGTAATTACTAAAGCTTATAACCTCCCTAATAAATACATAATTCATTGTTTAGGGCCAAAGTACGGAATAGATAAACCTGAAGATAAACTTCTAGCTTCCTGCTATAAGAATGCTTTGGCTCTTGCTGAAAAAAACAAAGTAACCTCTATAGCTTTTCCTGCTATATCTACTGGTGCTTTTGGCTATCCTATAGAGGAGGCAGCTAAAGTTTCTTTGCAAGCTTTGATAGAGGTAGCTAACCAACTTAGAGAAGTAAAAAGAATCCGCCTTGTCCTTTATTCTGAGAGCGATTTAAAAGTTTATCAAAATATTCTAAAAAAGTTAACGAATGAATTAAAAGATGGAGATAAGAATAGATGCTCATCTTAGGAAACTGTTGCCAAAAGCAAGGTTCGCCTGGGCAGAGTTTAAAAATGTAACTATAAAGAGTTCACCTCCTCAGCTAATCCAATTAATCGAAAAGGAAAAAGATACTTTATCTCAACTATTTACTATTTCCACCTTAGCCACAGATAAAGTAATTAACATCTCTCGGATGGCTTTTAAAAAAGTAGGTACAGACCCTGCCCGATACCGTCCTGCTCAGGAAGCTCTGATTAGACGTATCCTCCAAAATAAAGGTATCCCTTTCATCAACAATGCTGTGGATATAAATAACTATCTATCCATTAAATACCGCACTCCCATGGGAATCTATAATCAAAGTGTTCTAGATAACGTACTTACAATTGGAGTAGGGGAAGAGGAAACTTTTGTTTCCCTTAGTGGCCGAATTATCCATTGTAAGAATAAAATAATTTTAAAAAATCAGAATAATGAAGTAGTAGGAAGCCCTTTTGTCGATTCTCTGAAGGCTAAGGTAGATAAAAACTGTACAAGACTCTTGCATTTAGTATACCTTTGGCCCCCTTGGCTTAAAGAAGAAGATTTCCAATACATGAAAGCTAGCTTTCTAAACTTTCTTGGAGGCACTGCTTCTGGATATCATTACTTACCTGAAGAGAAATAAAGCTATTTAAAATTTAAAAAAGAAAAGAGTAGATTAGAAAAGTAAATAAATTAGCTAAATCTTGTGAATAAATTCACAAATAGAATCGAAAGTAAATTAGAATTAGATTAGATTAGATTAGATAGGTAAAATAAAAAATCTTTCCTGAGGTTGAAATTAGAAATAAAAATATTATATAATTAATAACGCCGATAAGGGTAAACTCTGAGAAATCAGAGGACGCAAAGCTCCAGACCTAAGGTAGTCAAGGAAGCCGTTACTCACTAACTTCTTAAAGCCCCCAAGTAGTGAGTAAGTTAGGCACCTAGAGACTACTAAGGTGGCTGAGCTGCCGAGTAAAAAGCCCTTATCGGCCTTTTTATTTTCTAAAAAACTTTATCCCAGCGACGAATTCCTCCCCCTATTCTAATCTACTTCCGATAATATATCTTATGTAAACTTTTATTCTAGCCTTTTTTCTCTCTAACTTATTGAAAGCCAATAAATTACACAATAATTATAAAAACCTGTGAATAAGAAAAGTGGTATTTACTCTTAGTAATATATTCTTTCTTATATTTGGCTAAAAAAATTCAGGCTTGGAAGGCAAAAAACTAAAAAAACTAAAAAGGATTAAAGTGGACACCAGCTAACTCTTCGGGAGGGTTAAACTCTTGAATCCACCCCTGTAACCCTATCTCTTCTGCCAGCTTTTTTAGTTCTAAATACTCTTCATAACTAGGGGGTCTATTTAATCTTGGCACGGATGATGCTTTAAAATAAGGACGGTACTGAAACATAACACTTATATAAGCTTGGGGAGTATTTGCCTTTATCCACCAAAGAATACGCTTAGCCTCCTTAACCATAGTAGGAAGAAGTAAGTGTCTTATAATTATACCCTTTTTTAAAAGCCCTTCTTCCCAAAAAGGAAAATCTATCTGCTGATACATTTCTTTTACCGCTTTCCTGTTATAGAAGGGATAATCCTTAGTACGTGAGCCTAGCCAAGAAGCGGAAGAAGTAAAATATTTCATATCTACCAAATATATATCCACTATTCCTTCTAAAGCTTTTATGATTTCTGGTCTTTCATATCCCGAAGAATTATAAACTATAGGGATATTTAAACCCTGTTGGTAAGCTATAAGAAGAGCTTTTATAATCTGAGGAAGAAAATGCGTAGGAGTTACAAGGTTGATATTTTTTGCTCCCTGAGCTTGCAGTTTGAGCATTAAACTAGCTAACTGGGGTTCATCCAGAACCTTGCCTTGACGAAGATGAGAAAATTTAAAATTTTGGCAGTAAATACATCTTAAATTACACCCAGAGAAAAAAATCGTACCACTACCCTTCTCTCCTACCAAAGGAGGCTCCTCTCCCCTATGGAGAAAAGCAGTATAGACAGAAAGTTCCTTTATCTGGCAGAAGCCTACTTCCTTTGACCTATCTACTCCACACTGACGAGGACATAATCGACAATTTTTCCATTGAGCTAAAAAGTAATCTAATTTTTCTTTAATTTTATATATCTTGTTTTTATTTTTTTGAAACATCTCTAATTTGGGTAAGATATAAACTTCTGATTCTTAAAAAAATATCCTTATATTGGGCAGTTCTATAATCAGGATATGTCCAGGGAAAATCAACGAATTCTCCTTTCCTATAAAAAAGAGTAACCTCTGCATAAATCCCCTTACCTAAATATATACGGTGAGAAAAATCTTTAGTAGTTGCTAAAACTAATTTAGCATCATTTAAATACCCTGGATCTATATTAACCTTCCTTTTCCCTTGATAAGAAAATTTTCTCTCCAATTTAAGAGTATACAGCTTAATCCTTAGTAAAGCCGAAGGGTTAATTAACACTTTAAAGGATAAAAACTTCCTTATTAAATTTCTTCCCATTTCTTTAGTATAGTAATCAGTAAAGTCGAAATCTATCACTTCACTTTCATAATCTATGCCCTTGTACTTTCTCTCCATTATTCTCTTGATTTTAGAGAAATCTTCTTCGCTCGAATAGATAAACCCACATATAAACTTAACTTTTCTGGGTAAAGAAACCTTAAACATTTTAAGGTTGGGGCCTTTAGGTTTTAAGTGCAGAATTTATATAGGAAAATAAAACTTTTCTATGTATTTCCTTTATCTCACAAAAAAATATTCCTATATTATAAAAATTTTTGCCATTATTACGTATCGGTTGAGACCTTACTACTACTCCTTTACAATTTATCTTTTTCAAAAATTTTTTCCCTCTTTTAATTAAGGGAACCAAAATAACAATCTTCAGTTTAGTCATAATAGGAATTTCTTTATCTACAGAGCAGTAAGCACCGTTGCCACTTATATTCTTTGTCTCAGTAACTACATCAAACTCCTGGTTAGATATTTTTATGGGAAGGGCGAAGGTAAAGCGAGGGTATCTCCTTCTTTCTTTCAGCATTAAGGGGATTGTTTTTTAGAAATATAAGTTTTGAAACACTTCTTATTGCAGAAATATCCTCCATTTCTATAATACCACTCTATCCTTCTCAAAGATTTATTGCAATTTAAACAATTTTTTCTCTTATCCTCGCTCTTTCCCATTGTTAGGATACCTTTCTTATAAAGTTATTTAAATTGGTCTTATCCTGTTCATTAATCTCTAAGAACCTTAAACCTGCATAGTACCTTTCTGAATACCGCTCTTTACTGCACCATACCACTTTAGCTTTAATCAAAGCCATTTCATCTATTAAGTTAATATTTACTTTCACTTCCTGGTCCTTAGGAAGGAATTTTTCGCTCAAAATTCTTACTCCTCCTAAACTTAAATCTTTGCTTACCGTGTAAAAAAAACTCTTCCTCTCCGGTAAAACTATACATTCTACCGGAAAAGAAACCTTCACTCGGGAATATTTTCTTTTTTCTACTTTCTCTTTTTCTCTACTCATCTCATCTTTTAGAATATATTGAAAGCGTTTTCATTTATCACTAAGATTATTTTAGTATAACATATTTTTATCTATTTGTCAAACTACCCCAATTTCTTGATTATCCGTAAGCTCTTCTTTATCAAATCTAAAGAAACGTCTTTGCAAACTTTTGTTTTACCTATCCTTTCTAGGAGTACTATTCGGATACCCCCAATAAACTTCTTATCTAACGAAAGGCTTCTCAATACTCTCTGTGGGGAAAAGGAAAGTTTAGTAGGAAGAGAATATAGCTCTATTAATTTCTCTATTCTCTCTTTCTCTTTTTTAGAGCATAATCCTAAAGAAAAAGAAATAAAGCTAGCACAAACCATTCCTAACGCTACTGCCTCCCCATGAGTAAGCTTCTTCTGATATCCTAAAGAGGCCTCTAAAGCATGCCCTAAGGTATGGCCAAAATTTAAAATAGTTCTTATTCCTCTCTTCTCCTTTTCATCCCTCTCCACTATTTGAGCTTTTATTCTTATACATTTTTCTATAACCGAAGAGATAAACTTATTCTCTAATCTTTTCACTCTTTGATAGTTAGCTTCAAGAAAGTTAAACAATGCCCTATCTTTAATTACCGCATATTTAATAACCTCTGCAAACCCCTGCTTGAGCTCTCTAAAGGGTAAAGTATCTAAGAAGCGGAGATCAACAAAAACTGATTTAGGCTGGTAAAATGTCCCTACTATATTCTTCGCTTCTTTCAAATTTATCGCTGTCTTGCCTCCGATACTTGCATCTACACATCCTAAGAGGGTGGTAGGTACTTGAATATAAGGAATGCCTCTTTTATAAATTGATGCCACAAACCCTCCTAAATCACCAATAGTTCCCCCTCCTACACAAATTATAAAGACTTTCTTTTCTATATCATCTACTTTTATAAGTTCATTTATTATTTTAAAAACCCACTCCTTTGACTTACATCTCTCTCCATCCGTAACTTCTATAATTTTATGAGGGATATTTTGGGTAATTTTCTTAATCTTATCTTTGTGAAGACAAAAAACCTTCCGGTTAGTAATAATTATACAAAAATTTCCTATGTTAGAATGGTGAAGATAAGAAGGTATTTTATCTACAGTATTGTTACCCAAATAAATATTGTAAGAATTTTCTTTAAGCTTTAAATTAATCACCTTCATAGATAAGGAAATTCTATTTTAAAAAGGTAGAATATAACTCGAATAATAGGGAAAATGAACCAATGTAAAAATCCCAAAGAGATAAGTCCCACAATGATAATAAACCCTACTATTTCTAACTTCAGATACCCAAGAGCCTGTCGATAAGGAAGGAAGGTTGCCACTACCCTTGATCCATCCAAAGGAGGTAAAGGCAAGAGATTGAAAATACACAAAATCAAATTTATAAGTATTCCATATATAAAAATATCGTAGAGAAAACCTACAAAAAGATGAAGTTTGATCAAAAGAATAAAAATGAGAGCTAAGATAAAATTACTTAAAGGACCAGCAATACCTACCCACATCATATCTTTTTTAGGATTACGGAAATTATAAGGATTTATGGGAACTGGCTTAGCGTAACCAAAGGCAAATGCTCCTCTACTTATAATCAACAAAAAGATAGGAAGAAGTATGGTGCCAAATATATCAATATGAGCTAAAGGGTTTAAAGTCAGTCTTCCTGAAATCTTAGGAGTAATATCTCCCAATCTATAAGCTACCCAGCCATGAGCATATTCATGAATGATTATAGAAAAGAGAAGAATAGCGATTACAAAAAGAGATATCATAATTTCTGAATTTTTTCAACTATTACGTATATACATTTATCATTTCTTGATTTACCCCAAATTGCTACTTTCTTATTAATAAGGGTTTCTACATTGATATTATCTATCTGAAGAAGAATAATTCCACCTTTGTTCTCTAGAAAATAGTTAGCTTTACATTTTTTTAACCTTTTAGAAAGTTTCTTTAAAGTCCCCTTAGCTAGAGGGGGTGGGAAAACAGCTCTTTTCTTCTTTTTTTGTATGGATGCAGAAGAAATAGGTTTTCTTTTCTCAAGATTTTCAAAAGGTACTATTTCAATAAACTTTTTATGTACCCAACCCCAAGCATAAGGATAACATCTTATCTGTGTCCATCCATTAGATTCTTTTAAAACTAGCACAACCTGATTCTTACTTAACTTCCCCACTATAGGAGCTTCTAGAGAAGGAGAAATCCGAATATTAAGAGAAGATGGTATTACTTTCGCTTCTTTAGAAGATATTTTAGTTAAGTATTTAGAAGCTACATAACAATTAAATCTTAGAGGTAATTTAAACTTATACCAACCGTACTTCTCCTTTACAATATCTATAGTTTCTTTTTTATATAATTTTCCTAATAAAGAAGCACTAACTGTGGAATCAGCTCTTACATTTACTCCATCCTCTTTCACAATACCTTTAAGAGGGAAGGTAAATCCTAAGGGTAAGAGAAAAAATAAAACAAAATTAATTACTATCCCCAGGAAGGCAAGCTTTTTAACTTGACAACCATCAACTTGTTTTTTCACCTTCTTCTTTCTTTTCCTCTTTAGGTTTCTCTTTCTTAGCAGCTTTCAACTTTACTACCTTTATCTTGGGTAGACCATATACTTTGGACTCGTCCTTCCATAACCCTTTTCCCATAAGCCACTTTATTCTTTCGGTTCTCTTTAATACTGAACGAAATTTGCTAGACTTCCCAGCCCTTCTTAATGAAGAATGTAAACCCATCTTTTAACCTCCCATCTTTTATAATTTTCTAATAAAACAGTCTTTATACCTATTTTTTAAATACCGTAGATGTCTCCTAGCTTCCTCTTGTGTAGAATATTTTCCTACAAAAATTACTAAGTAATCACCTTTTTGAGAAACAATAACAGGATAACCTTCCTCTTCTAATCTCTTTTTCTCTTTCTCTGCGATACGCCTATTTTTATAGGTAGCCACCTGAATCACATATTTGCCTGATAAAATCTCCTTCTTTTTATTCTCTCTCCTTGAAACCCTTTCAGATTTCTTTAAACTTTCTCTAACGTTTTGAGTATCTTCATGTACACTCTTGGTTGGCTTCAAAATTAAGGCTTGGCTTTCTCTTTCTTCGCCAAAGGGAGAAAGTTTTTTACCTCTCTCTACGCCTAGAATATAGGAAAAAACTATAGCAAAACTCACAATAATTAAAAAAATAATTAAAGTATCTAAGGATATACGGAAAGAAAGTTTTCTTCTTTTATTCTCCTGAAAATCGAAGAATTTTAATTGTTCTCCTTTCATCAACTTATATTATAGGGACTACTCTAAAACTTATATTATAGGAACTACTCTAATGAATTCAAGTATTTTCTAATCCGTTTCTTTTTTAATATATTGAGGAAAGCTTCTACTACTCGGGGATCAAATTGAATTCCCTTCTGTTTTTTTAGCTCTCTTTCGATTTCTTCTAAACTCATCTTTCTTTTGTAAGGGCGTCCAAAAAACATGGCATCAAAGGCATCTAACACTGCCAATATCCGTGCGGCCAAAGGAATCTCCTCCTTCTTTAACTTAGAAGGGTATCCTCTGCCATCGTATCTTTCATGATGATGTAAAATGATAGGAATAACGGGTTTTAAAATCTTTAAATCTTTTATAAGCTCTACCCCTTTGCGTGGATGTTTCATTATCATACGAAATTCTTCCTCAGTAAGAGGCTCTTGTTTCTTTAAAATATTCATAGGAAGGTTTATCTTCCCTACATCGTGAAGCAAGGAGGCAAACTCTAAAGATTTCCTTTCTGTTTCGGTTAAGTGCATATCTTTAGCCAATTCCTTTATGAGTTTAGATAGCCTTTTATAATGAATATAAGATGTTGGTACGTGTTGAGTTAAAAGCTGAGAAAAAGCCTTAATATAAGTTAATACATTCTTCTTCTCCTCTATAAATAGACTTACAAGTTTAAGAGAAATTCCCATTTGTTCTGTAAGAGCTACAAATAGTCGCTTTTCCATTTCAGTAAAAGGAGTTCGTCTATTCTTGACATAAATTGCTCCTAATGTATCCAAGAATATAAAAGGGGATATCAGTCTATGTTCTAATAAAATTTCCTCTTCACCCTCAATGATTTTTTTCTCTCTCTCGGTCAGAATAGAAAGTCCTCCTCTTTTAATGCTCCACTTTTTATTGTAAAATTTTACTTTTAGCAACTTTGAGGAATTAAAAGATTTGCAAACTAAAATTACTGTATCTGCTTTGAAAGTATGAACATATACCTTAGCTATTCCCATAGCGAACTCTTCAATTTTAGTAAAAGAAGTAGTTAATCGGTAAAGTGCATGAAAAGATGAGAAAATTTGTTTATACCCTTTCATAAGGATCAAATAGCTTCTTATATTCTTCTAAAGCATAGCGATCAGTCATTCCTGCTATATAGTCACATATTACTCTCTTTAAGCCCTTAGAATCTTTTTTTATTTTTTTTCTAAAGCTTGGCGGAATGATTTCAGGGTTATTTAAATAAACATAAAAGAGAGCTTTGATGAATCGCTTAGCCTTATCTGACATTCTTAAAACTCTCCAGTGACAATAGAGAGTTTTAAAAAGAAACTGTCTTAACTCTTCTCTATCTGCTTGCATGCTTTTGCTAAAAGAAATTAGTCGTGTAGGAGTTTTTTTTACATCCTCAAAGGAATTTATTTCTACTTTCTTAATGTTTTTAAAACTATTTTTGATAAGATCGGTTACCTGTAGATTTATAAGATTTCTAATTATAAGATAGTCTTTAAGTTCACGGGGAAGATTAGAGTATTCCTTATTAACCCTCTCCTCATTGTACTGCCATAGCTTTATATTCTTCAATTCTTCTCGTATAAGCATCCCTGATTTCACACCATCATCTAAATCGTGACTATCATAAGCAATCTCATCAGCCACATCCATAACTTGAGCTTCCAAAGTGGGATGAGTTTCTGGTTCCAATTCAGGGAACTCTTTTAAAAGATCTTTTTTAGATAAACCTACAGAATGTTTAAGAATTCCTTCTCGAGTTTCCCAGGAAAGATTGAGTCCTTTAAATCGAGGGTATCTTTCCTCTAAAATGTCCACTACTCTTAATCCTTGAATATTATGATTAAACCCTCCTTCGTCACTCATCAACTCATTCAAAGTATCCTCTACTGCATGACCGAAAGGAGTATGACCTAAATCGTGAGCTAGCGCTATAGCTTCGGTAAGGTCTTCATTTAACTTAAGAGCTTTACTTATCGTCCGAGCAATCTGTGAAACCTCTAAAGTATGGGTGAGACGAGTGCGATAATAATCTCCCTCGTGATAAACGAAAACTTGAGTTTTATATTCCAGTCTTCTAAAAGCTGCACAGTGAATGATCCTATCTCTATCTCTCTGGTAAATCGAACGATAAGGATGCTCTTCTTCTTTATACTTACGCCCCTTAGAGTGGCTACTTTTCATAGCATAAGGAGCAAGCGCCTTTTCTTCCCAACTTTCTATCTCTTTTCTTGTAAGCATCTCTTAAGTTTGAAATAAAGCTCATTCAAACTTTGAGAAATAACTTTACTATTACTACATACAGGCATAAAGTTAGTATCTCCTATCCACCTTGGAACTATATGAATATGAAGATGTTTTTCTATACCTGCTCCTGCAGATTTTCCGATATTCATTCCTATATTAAAACCATCGGGCTTTAGAACTTTCTTTAAAATAGAAATCATACTTTTTACTACCTTCACAAGTTCTAAAGATTCCTCCACACTCAATTTTTCCAAATCACCAATATGACGCTTAGGAGCTACCATAAGATGTCCATTATTATAGGGAAAGATATTAAGAATGGCTAAAACGTGAGGAGTTCTCAGGATTAAAAAATTGTCCTTATCTTTTTTACTTCTGTAAGCACGACAGAAAATACACCCTTTTTTCTTCTTTAAGTCTTTTTGAATATACCTTATCCTCCAAGGAGCCCAAAGTTGTTCCATATCTTAAATTATAGTTAGATATTTAATTTCACAATCTTAGGATTAACTTCTCCTACTTTTATTTCTAAAATTCCATAAGAATTGTAAGGAGCGAATAGTTTATCCATAACCGAACCTGGGTTAAAATAAATTTTATCTCCTATCTTTTTATTCAAAGGAGAATGAGAATGTCCAAAAATAAAAATATCAATTTTATTCCACTGATCTCTAAAATTACTATTAACAAAAGAAATCAGGTCACGAGGTGCTCCTCTACCATGGATAACCCCTATACAAATTTTATCTATCTCTATAATTTGACGATAAGGTAACTTCTCACTTACTTCACTGTTGTCCATATTCCCACATACTCCGTAAGTTCTAACATAAGAAGCTAATTCTTCAAATACAGAATATTCCACAAAATCACCTGCATGAATACATAGGTCACTCTTCTTGGCTTCCTCTATTACTTTGGAGGGCAATTTTTTTCCAGTAAAAGGAATATGTGTATCAGAAAGCACAAGAATCCTCATAAAAAAATTGGTTTATGATAAAGCTTCAATATCTTATTTACCACCTCAGAATCCCATAGAAGAATTTTACTTTCCTTAGCTACCAAACGTGCAGAATTCTCAAGCATACCCAAAGAAATAAATATTTTCTTTAAATTCCTAACCTTGATAGGGTCGGTAATTCTTTCAAAATCTAAAATATCTTTCTCTTGAGTTACATCTTCCTTAACTCCCACAAAAGCAATTTCTTCGCCCTCTCCTATTAATATATTAAATCTCTTTTCAGGATAGCTTATGGTCTTTATCTTATCTAGACGAGGAAGACGCACTCTATTATCTCCTATTAAAAGGGTATCTCCCCTAAAGGAAGAAAATAGGTTGAGAATTCTCTGTGCTTTCTCTTTAGCAAATTCTTCCTTAAAGAGGGCTATCTCCTCATAAACAGCCTCTTTAAAAGCAAGATATCTCCTTTCCCTATTGGAAGGGTAAACTAAGTAAAATTTAAAAACTTTTGATAACCAAAAGGAAAATAGAGAATCGGGGATTTTATATATATTTCCTAAATTTTCTAAATTAGAAGAATCTATAAGCTTTTGTAACTTTGATGCAAGCCCTTTTTGATCCCAATGTAAAAGAAAAGCTAAATCGCTCTTACGGATATAACCATCACTTATAAAAATGAGGAGCTTTAAAAGTTGACGAAAATCTCTATATCTTTCCTTTATTAACTCAATTCTATTTATAAATTTTTGAAAAATCCAGGAAGAATTTGAGTAGAGAGTATTTTCGATAATATCCACTATTGAATCTTCACTATTATCTCTATAAAACTGCTTGATCACATCAGCAAATATTTCATAATAAATAGCATTTGAAGATAGTAGATTGAGAAAGAAACCTATGAAGTAAGGTTCTGGATTTAAAGGCTTAAGGAGATTAGATAAAAATAGATAACTTTCTAAAGTGGATTCCTCTTCTTCTAAATAAACTATCTCAAAACTACCAAAAAGAAGATTTAACTCTCTACCTAATATCTTTTTTGCTTCTCTTAACTTAGAACTAGTTAGGATAACCATACATCTTCTCTGGAGAATAATAAATTTCGAAAAGTCAGTATAGAAATGCTCAAAGATTGTCGCTAATTCCTGAAGTTCTTTCACTACCAAAATACATTTCTTTTTGCTTTCATTTACAAACTTATTAATTAGTTCTAAAATATCTAAAAAGAAAAAATTATTCTTTTTTAACGTTTCCTTTATATAGTTAACAGTTGAGGAGAGATACCTACTACTTTCGATTATTAGTTTATCAAGGTAGCCATAAAAATCTAAATATTGACTCAAAACATCGTAAGCCGCACTCTTAAATATATCTTTCCCCTCTAGATAAGAGCCATCGATTCTTAAAAGTACTGTATCAGGGTATTTCTCATTTAAAATAAAATTCTCTAGGATAAAATCTATTTCTTCTTTGCTTCTCCCTAAAAGAGCGATATTTTGTCGATATCCTTCTAAAAATGAATTGATTCTTTTTTTAGCAAGCTCTATTACAGCTAATTTTATACATTTTCCTTCCATAGCTTATCCTTCCTAGCTAAAGTATTGAGCCTAGGTTTAACTAAAAGCGGGCAAACGACTAAAACTATTCTTAAAAAAGAATTCTTTATTTAGTTTTACCCGCATGCCTTTAGATGTTAATAAAGAGTTATAGGTTGAGTAACTCATCTTAAGCATTAAATAATA